>DBXL01000080.1:0-3716 GCA_002309275.1 Ruminococcaceae bacterium UBA1213
CTTCTTGCCCATTTAGGTTAAATTTCCTTTCTTTAATTGGAATCAGAGAACTTTTGAAAGAAAATCTTTCAGACGCTGATTTTTGGGATTGGAGAAAAGCTCTGCAGGGGTATTTTCTTCGGCAATAATGCCGTCATTGAAAAACATCACTCTGTCAGCCACTTCTTTGGCAAAGCCCATTTCATGCGTGACAATTACCATAGTCATGCCGCTCTGTGCGAGCTCTTTCATGAGGGAGAGAACTTCTCCGACCATTTCGGGATCGAGTGCAGAAGTCGGCTCGTCAAACAGCATGACATCAGGATTCATTGCCAAAGCCCTTACAATCGCAACACGCTGTTTCTGACCGCCCGAAAGACTGTCGGGATAAGCGTCGGCTTTATCCGAAAGACCGATTCTTTCAAGCAGTTCCTTAGCTTTTTTTTCGGCATCTTCTTTGGACATTTTGCCGAGCATGACAGGGGCAAGCATGATATTTTTCTTTATCGTCATATTCGGAAACAAATTGAACTGCTGGAAAACCATTCCCATTTTTTCACGCATTTTATTTATATCAACGGATTTATCTGTTATGTCTGTACCCTCGAATTTGATAGTACCGCCTGTGGGCTGTTCGAGAAGATTGAGAGAACGCAGAAAAGTGGATTTTCCACAGCCTGACGGACCGATGATTGCGATAACTTCACCTTTTGAAACAGTCGTACTGATGTTTTTCAGAACTTCATGTTCGCCAAAGGATTTTTTAAGACCGTCAACTTCGATGAGTATTTCATTTTTATCTGATTTCATTATTTTTCAATCTCCTTTCCAGTCTGCCGACACCGTATGACAAAAGCAGTACCATTACCAGATATATCAGAGCCACTGCTACAAGAGGAATGAAAGCTTCAAAGGTCTGGCTTCTGATAATATCTCCGCCTTTGGTGAGGTCCTGAAGTCCGATATAACCGCTGATAGCCGTTTCTTTGAGCAGGCTTATGAATTCATTGCAGAGAGCAGGGAGCATATTTTTGAAAGCCTGAGGCATGATAATGCTTGACATGGTCTGACGGTAGTTAAGACCAAGACATCTGCCCGCCTCAAACTGACCTTTATCAACGGCATTGATACCTGAACGGATAACCTCTGCAACGTATGCACCCGAATTTAAGCCGAATGCAACGACTGCAACGAGTATTTTATTGACATTCACTGACGCAAATATGACATAGTAAATAATCAAAAGCTGAATCATGGCAGGAGTGCCTCTGATTACTGCAAGATAGAGTTTGCATATAAAGTTGAGGATTTTTAATTTATTCTGCTGGTCGTGAACGGTTCTGACAACTGCCACAAGAGTGCCTATAATAAGACCGATGGCAATGGCAAGTATTGTAATGAGAATGGTATTGCCGAGACCTGTTAAAATATACTGCCATCTGTTGTCGTCAATGAAATTCTGACGGAGTTTATCCGTGAAAGTAAGGGATTTTGTATTTTCATTTCCGCCGTCTGAGATGGCGGGAGTGCCTTTATTGATGATAACGACCTGTTTGGAAGTGGTGTAGGAGTCGGAGAAATCAACATTCTTTTTTCTGTCCTCCGTGACGGTCATGCCAGCCGCACCCACATCTGCCTTGCCTGACTGTATGGCAGGAAGAATGGAATCAAAAGCCATGTTTTCAATTTCCATGTCAAAGCCGAGTTCATCACAAATTGCCTGCATAATATCCATGTCAATGCCGACAATTTTTCCTTCACTGACATATTCATAAGGCGGAAACTCTGCATTCGTCGCAACCACTAATTTACCCGTTCTTGCAACGTCTTTTTTCTCATAGGGCATAGTGCCTTTTTCTTCATCAGTGCCTATGTAATTGGTGGCTATTTTATCAATTGTGCCGTCCGCTTTCAATTTCCGAAGTGCATTATTGATTTTATCCAGAAGGTCTTTTCTGCCCTTTTTAATGCTGAGGGCATATTCTTCAACCGCAAACTCTTCTTCAAGAATAGAGAGATTGGAATTGACGGCTACAAATGACAGTGCAGGCTGTTCGTCTATGATAACACAGTCAATTTTATTTTGATTAAGGGCTTGTATAGCGTCAGCGGCTTTTGTATATCTTTCCAGAGTGGCAGTACCGTCTTTTTCATAGTCGGTTGCAAAGGTATCACCTGTTGTGCCGAGCTGTACGCCGATATTTTTTCCGATAAGGTCGTCAACGGAATTGATTGTATTTCCTGTTGTCTGAGCAGTTTTGGGGGCATTGACGATAATAACCTGTTTGGAAGTGGTGTAAGAGTCGGAGAAATCGACATTCTTTTTTCTGTCTTCCGTGACGGTCATGCCTGCTGCACCGACAGTTGCCTTACCCGATTGAATGGCAGGGAGAATGGAATCAAAAGCCATATTTTCAATGACGAGGTTCATTTGCAGTTCGTCACAGATAGCCTGCATAATATCCATGTCAATGCCGACTATCTGATTATTTTCAATATACTCATAGGGCTTGAATTCGGCATTGGTGGCAACGATTAAATCGCCGTTTCTTTGAACGTCTTTTTTCTGATAGGGCATAGTGCCTTTTTCCTCATCCGTGCCGATATAGTTGGTATTGATTTTGTCAATCGTGCCGTCATCTTTGAGTTTTTTAAGGGCGGCATTGATTTTGGAAAGCAGTTCGGAACTGCCTTTTTTCACGCAGAGAGCGTATTCTTCAACGGCAAATTCTTCATCAAGAATTGTAATGTCGTCATTGACAGCCGTGAAAGAGAGAGCAGGCTGTTCGTCGATAATCACGCAGTCAATTTTGTTTTGTTTGAGAGCCTGAACAGCGTCAGCTGCCTTGTTATAGCGTTCTATCCTTGCAGTACCGTCTTTTTCATAGTCGGTTGCAAAGGTATCGCCTGTTGTACCGAGCTGAACGCCAATAGTTTTACCGATAAGGTCGTCAACTCCATTGATTGTGCCGTTTTTTTCTTCATCAGCATACACAGCCGTAGAGAATAACATAGAAGTCAGCCATACAGCCATGAAAGTGAGTGCCAGAAAGACGGCAAATGCTCTTTTCGAGCGTTTCTGATGTGCCATTTTTATAAACCTCCATAAATAAGATAAGTATTATTATACTATCTTTTTATGCAGATTTCAATTCACACAGAGAATAATTTTTATAAAATCTGCAAATAAAAACACTTTCCCACCCATGCCCCCAAAAAGAAAAGAATTATACCCGTGAGAGTATAATTCCATGAAAAATATTTTTGTGTGGGACTTGCGGGGGAGTGTGGGAGTGATACCCCACAGAAAAAAAGTCTGTATTTATCGGCATTTTAAGACGTTGTGGGACTGTGGGACTATTTTCTGAAATACACTATATAATAAGAGAAAGTGTATATATAATTGATACATATATTCTCCGTATATATAGGGTGTATATGCTGTCCCTCAAGTCCCACAGTCCCACATAGCAGTATTCAAGCCATTTTTTGATATATTTCAGTCCCGCAAAGTCCCGCACGCTTCTACATCAGTAACAAAGCACTTCATGTCCGTTTTCCGTGACAAGCACCATGATTTCCCATTGAGCAGAGGGCTTTTTGTCGGCAGTCGTGACTGTCCAGCCGTCATTTTTATCAACTGTAACTTTGTCTGAACCCATATTCACCATAGGCTCTATTGTAAAAATCATTCCCGGAACGAGAAGCATTTCTTCTCCTGCCTTTGAAACATAGCT
>DBXL01000080.1:3770-4784 GCA_002309275.1 Ruminococcaceae bacterium UBA1213
ACGGCGTGTTCATGCACAGCCTGTCCCATATCGCCTAAAAATGTCCAGGGCTGGACTTTCTCCAGACCGACTTCCACGCACTCTTTGACAACATCTACCAATTTTTTCTTTTCAGGCGAAACCTCTCCAATACAGAACATTCTTGACGAGTCGGAGAAATAGCCTTTATAAATTGTCGAGCAGTCAACATTGACAATATCGCCGTCTTTGAGAACGACTTTATCGGAGGGAATGCCGTGGCATACCACTTCATTGATAGAGGTGCATACACTTTTGGGATAGCCCTCATAATTGAGCGGTGCAGGAATACCGCCCAATTCAGCNNGTTTTTTGTGCAACAAGGTCGTCAATTTCCTGAGTAGTCATGCCTGCACGGATATTTTCTGCAACGTAGTCCAGAACGGCTATATTGATTTTACAGCTTTCTTTGATAGCCTCTATCTGCTGAGGGGTTTTTATAATGGAGTGGTCGGGGACTTCATGCCCCTGACTTTTAATGAAAGAGATTTTTTCATCAAACTCCTCATGGCATTTTTTATATTTTTTTCCGCTTCCGCACCAGCACGGTTCATTTCTTCCAATTTTTCCCATAAAAATTTATCCTTTCCATATGAATTGTTTTTATTATACACTTGAATTTCCGAAAAGTAAACAGCAATTTCATTCAAGGAAATGCAGACTTTCCGATTTTCCGTCAAAGCCGAGTTCGGTATTTTGAAAAATATCCTTTGCGATATGTTCATACAGTTCAGGCTCAGTCAGAGAGGGACTGTAATGTGTGAGCCAGAGTTTCTTGACATCGGCACTTTTGGCAAGCCTTGCCCCCTCTGAAAAAAGGCTGTGACCTGTTTCAACAGCTCTCTCAAGTTTTTCATCATCTCCAAACATTCCTTCGTATATCAGTAAATCGGCATTTTTAGCATGGTCGATAATAGTTTGAGTAGGTCTGCTGTCGGTGCAGTAGGTGATTTTGATTCCCTTTCGGGAGTTGCCCAGAACCATGCTTTGTTTATA
>DBXL01000161.1:0-2569 GCA_002309275.1 Ruminococcaceae bacterium UBA1213
CCATAAGACCTTACCTTTTTATAATCCGACGGCTTTACATCAAGATCCCTGTGGCAAACGGGACACACAATACACTTGTCATCAATCTCCGACTGACAAAACTTACATTTCATAAAAAACATCTCCTTAAAATTGATTTTTTCAGCATTCCGCTGTGAAATTATTATATCACGCTTTTTTACGAACGCCCCAAAATAACACAAATTTGTGTTATTGAGTTTAAATCACATATTATCATTTTTATAAGCCAATTTTCTCGAATTTGAGCATTGATTTCATTTTTATATGATTTTTTGTCAGTTATGAATAATCATATTTATGAAATTTCGTGCAAAGTGACAGTTTTTGTCAGCCGTAAAGCCGGCACACTTTTTGTGAAAAGTCAAGCTCTTTGGTGAAAATTAGTCATAAAAATAATTTTTATATGTACGTTTTTTTACCCATTAAATTTTAAAAAATGGCTTAAACTCGTTGGGTTTTGTGAAGTCAAATTTTGACAGAAAGAACTTTGTGTGCTATAATATATACATACTAATTAGTAAAGAGAAATGCACTGCAGTGCTTATGTAAGTTGGGAAAACCGCTGACCGAAAGGATTAAGGTGAAACTTATATGAGCAAAAAACCCAAATTCTATAAAAGAATATATGAACTCCGCAACGACTATAAAGAAAAACTCACTCAAGCATTCGTCGCAAAAAAACTCGGATTGGAACTCAACACCTATGCACGCTACGAAAGAGGAGAGTCCACCGTTCCTGCTGATGTCATAGTAAAAATTGCAAAATTCTACAAAGTAAAAACCGATTACATATTGGAACTTACCGACAGAAAAAGATAATTTTCCCTTTCTGGCACACTCTTTTGTGTGTCATTTTTGCTTTTAAAAGTGAACAATCCTTTCTTATAACACACCTGTGTGTTTTTTGCAACACAATTTTGTGTTATTTTTTCATTTCCTTCAAAATTTGTTGTAAAATATACCTGAACAACAATAGGAGATGATGACTTATCAGAAATAAACCAAAAGAATTTCACCGTCTGAGAGAACTCCGTGAGGACAGGGACTATACTCAAAAAGAAATTGCTCAATATCTGGGTATGCACACCACTCAATACCAGCGTTATGAACGGGGGGAAAGCACTTTGCCAGCTGATGTTGTCGCCTCCCTTGCAAAGCTCTATGAAGTCACTTCCGACTATCTGCTTGAGCTCTCCGATACAGACGATTTCCCCAGACAAAAGAAAAATCTGCCTGATGTAAACTTCACCAAAAATAAATTTAAACGCTAATCTCCTTGCAATACCATTCAAAATATAGTATAATTATTCTGTTGAGATTTATTATTTTGAATTTATCGTAAAATAAGGAGATTGCTATGAAGAAAAATATCAATATTCTTGGAAGCTGTGTTTCAAGAGATACCTTTGGTATGTTTGAAAATGACGGCGGTTTCAATATAGAAAAATGTGTCACTAATTCCAATCTGTTTTCACTCTGCTCCGGGAAGCTCTGTGAAGAAAGCCTCTGCACCGAAGAGGACTTTCCCAATACAAGACACTATTATCAAAGATGTGCCATGCTTGACATCAATAAAAATGTCTTTGACTATATCCATGAATTTGACGCTGATTTTATTATTATAGACCTTGCCAACATCGTTTCAAAGCAGGTTATGAAAGTCAGAATGAAAAATGAGCCTGATGAGGAAAACTTTACATACATCACCAAAACACAAGCCATTGACGAAAATCCTGATTTTCTCCAAAATGCCCCCTTTGAAGTCCTTGATACCTTTTTTGCATATGAAGATGAATTTACCATGATGGCATTTGTGTATCAGTATGCGGAAATGCTCGGTGAGATGTTTGACCAGAATAAAATCATCATCATTGAAACGAAGCCCATGGAACGTTACATCGACAGTGACGGCAATATCAAAATTTTCTCTGCGGGAAACTATACCGCAAAAAAAACACGCTATCTCTCCGAAGCTTATGACGTGCTTGAAAACAGTCTGCCTCTTGCACACGTCATTAAATTCCCTGATATAGAAATCCTCTGCAATGCCAATCATAAATGGGGCGTGCATATCTTCCACTATATCAATGAATATTACAGCTATGCTCTTGACTGCATAAGAGCCATTGCAGGCTCTGCCGACAGGGAAAGCGAAAAACTTTTACTCACAAGAATCAAAAAACTTTATGAACAATTAATCCGTGAACGCTATGCCTGTACCGTTGACGGCAGTTATCCTCTTAAAAATCAATCTTTCATTTCTTCAAAGTCTGTCCGTCTTGGTGAGCCTGTCACTATCTGCCTCAATGCACAGGGCGGTACGGGTAAATACAGCTATGAAATATTCATCAAAAAGAAACTTGAAAAAAATTGGCAACAGCTTGATTTTGAAGGCAGAAGCTCTCTGTCATACGAACCCATGCATTTTGCCGTATATGAAATATGCGTCAAAGTCAGCGATGAAAATAATGTTGTAAAGAAAGAATACTTTGAATTTTTCGTCCACTAAATCAATTAGCAGCCAGCAATTAGCAATGTGCAATTAGCA
>DBXL01000161.1:2589-4006 GCA_002309275.1 Ruminococcaceae bacterium UBA1213
AATGTGCAGTGTGCAATGTGCAATGTGCAATGTGCAATGTGCAATGTGCAGTGTGCAGTGTGCAATGATTGTGACGGCTGACTGTTGTTTTTTGATTCAAGTTCAAAAAAAAATCTTATGAAAGGAATTGCAGTGGCGGTCTGTATTCACTGCCGACCGCTCACCGCACATTGAAATGAAAACTATCAATATTTTAGGATGCTGTGTGGCAAGGGACTTGTTCGGACTTTTTAAAGACAGCGGCGGTTTTGAGATAAAACAATGTATTACGAATATCAGTCCCCTTTCCGTGTGCAGTCCCCCCCTTTCCGAAAATCCGATATGCTCCGAAAGCAATTTCCCCAATTCCAATCATTATATACAACGCTGTACCTGTCTTGACCTTAATAAAAACGTCTTTGAATATCTTTCACTTTTTGACTCGGATTATACACTGGTTGACTTGGGAATACTTTTTTCTATCTATACTCTTAAAGTGAGAATGCCCGATGATACCGTTACTTACATCACCTATAAACACGGGCTGAAACAAAATCCCGATTTTCTTGAAAATGCCCCTTTTGAAATTATCGAAAAATTCCGCTTTCCCGATAAAAAGGAACTTTTTTTTGAGTATATCCGACAGTATGCGGAACTTATCAAACAGCATATCCCTCAGGAAAAAATGATTATTCTTGAACTCCCCCTCACCCAGAGATACATTGATGAAAATGCCAAAATCAATTATTTCTCCGCTGACGGCGAAACAGCGGAAATTCTTGAAAATTCTCCACGCTGTTTTGATACCTCTCTGATATGCAGGTATCTGAAAAGGGCTTATAAAGTGTTTGAAAAATACTTTCCCCATGCCCATGTCATCAAATGCCCCAATACAGAAGTGCTGTGCAATCAGAATCACAAATGGGGACTCCACCCCCTGCACTACACTATTGAATTCTATCAGTATGCCCTTGATGCTATCAGGGCTGTTACCTCCGTCAGCGACAGAAAAAGTGAAAAAATCATGCTGAAAAGCCTTCAAAATGCTTATACGGAAATGATAAGGGCTAAATATTTTTCCGTTGCCGATGAGTATAACCTGAAAAATCTCTCCGTGATTTCCTCCGAATCCATTGATTTCGGTAAACACATTACCATCTGCCTCAACGGTGAGGGCGGGACAAATTCCTATACTTACAGTGTCCTTGTGAAAAGAAAAAATGAAACTGTCTGGAAAAAACTCGGTGAATTCAAAAAAGGCTCTGTTAAATACAGACCTGTATTTTGCGGGGCTTATGAAGCCTGTGTGAAAATAAAAGATTCCAACAACGTTGAAATAAAAAAGTTTTTCAGCTTCGTTGTCAGATAAAAAAAGCCGTATTACCTGATTTTTAAAAGGTAACACGGCTTTTCAAATTGCACACTGCACATTGCACAC
>DBXL01000161.1:4054-5496 GCA_002309275.1 Ruminococcaceae bacterium UBA1213
TGCACATTGCTAATTGTTAATTCCCATTGCTAATTGACCTACGCAGTATTCTTTTTCAACGCCTGTGATAAGCACGTCAACTACTTCATTGATATAACTTTCGTCTGCTTCCACAAATACGGGCGTGTAGTTCATGGTATAGCCCTCATATCTGCCATTTTTATTTCTCGTTTCTATCAGCACTTTCTCAACTCTTCCCACCTGCGACTCCAAAAATGCCCTTGATGTCAAAGCCGTTTCTTCTGCCATTTCCGTCGCCCTTGCTTTCTTTACTTCAGGCCAAATCTGATTTTCATACTTATCCGCAACAGTGCCTTTTCTCCTTGAATACGGGAATATATGCACTTTGGCAAATCCCATGCTTTTCACAAACTCCAGTGACTTTTTAAATTCCTCGTCTGTTTCCCCCGCAAATCCTACCATGACATCTGTCGTAATTGATGGATTCTCAAATACCTTTCGGATATTCCCCACTATCTCCGCATACTCTGCACTTGTATAATGCCTGTTCATTCGTTTCAGCGTTTCATCACAACCGCTCTGCAAAGATAAGTGAAACTGCGGACAGAAATTTTTATATTTTGCAAACTCTTTCAGTGTTGCCATGTCCATGCTCTCAGGCTCAAGCGAGCCTAATCTTATTCGCACATCTGCACTTTCACAAGCCGTTTTTACTGCGTCTGCAAACTTCAATCCGTTGTCGCTTCCGAATGAAGATAAATTTATCCCTATTATGACTATCTCTTTATAGCCGTTTTTTGCAAATGCCTGCACTTCTTTTTTGATGTACTCCAGTGAACAGGAACGCACTCTGCCCCTTGCATACGGAATGATACAGTAAGAACAAAATCTATTGCACCCGTCTTCTATTTTCAAAAATGCCCTTGTCCTGTTGACAAAATCATCTATTTCCAGGCTTTCATATTCATCTTTTTTTCCATAGTCCTCTACAGATGTCATTTTCTGCCTTTCGGAAAAATATTTTTCCAATGTCGGTATTAAATCCGCTCTCTTCTTGTTTCCAAGAACTATGTCAACTTCGGACAACTCCCCGCTTGCTTCGGGAAAAGCCTGTGCCATGCACCCTGTCAGCACTATCACTGTTTCGGGATTTTCACGTCTTATTCTATGTATCAATTTAACGGCTTTCTGTTCACTCATTTTCGTGACCGCACATGAATTAATTACAGATACATCTGCTTTTTCATTCTCCCCTGCGATTTCGTATCCGCTTTCACAAAGTGCTTTATACATTGCCTGTGACTCAAACTGATTCACTTTACAGCCTAATGTTATAATTTTCGCTTTCATCCTATTCCCTTTCCTTTTTCAGAGTAAATCTTCAAAAACACTCCACTCTCCACTCTCCACTCTCCACTCTTCACTCTCCACTCTCCACTCTCCGCTCTCGACTTTCCGCTCTCCACTCTCCACTCTCCCCT
>DBXL01000054.1 GCA_002309275.1 Ruminococcaceae bacterium UBA1213
ACCCACAGATTTTAGGGAAGAGCCTACTAAATTGATAATTATAACCCTTTCTTATATTATAGATATCTGTTTCAGCTTTTGGGCTAGATGTCACTGGTGAACCCGTTCCATATGCTCCTGGATAATATTTCTCTGATTGAAAATCTACAGAAAAATTCGTATCATAAGCACTTAAATCTTCACTACTTATAGTAACAGTCCAATAATCATCTGAACTCGTCATAACAAAATCGCCAGCATGAGAATGGCTATCCCAAATGTGTGCATACACCGCATTATCATCACAAAGGTGATTTCCGTTTGTGTTAACAGCATTATTTAAGTTCAATATTCTTGCTGTGTCTTTTTTTATTGATAAAGTAACTTATCCTGCTGTTCCCGAGGATTCTTCAAAATCTTCAAAAGAATATGATTTTCCTGCACTCATTGAATGATATATATTATCAGTCTGAAAACGTTTTGAAGAAGTGCTCATCGCATCATAACCGTTAATTATAAAACCCGTCGGATCAAAATGTACATTGCTACCATCTTTTATATCCGCATATTTCATTGTCAATCTATATTCACCACTAATGGGTTCATAATCCATGGAATAGCCGGGCCACTCTGTGCTTCTATTGCTACCTAATAAATGAATACGTACAGATGTAACACCAGATCTAATAGTTTTATAAATAAAAGTTATTTCATCAGTCGCTGGTGAATTTGTATCTATATCATCAGATATTGCAAAATTTAACGCTTTATAAGGATCAGTATAACCAACGGCATTGGAATAAATATCCACACCCCTCAATTCATTGTCTGAATAGTAATCAAACAAAGTAACTGCTGATGGAAGATACCCACCTATGTATGTGCCATTACCCGTAACGATTTGAGAATCTGTAATCACTTCTGCCGTTTTACTTCCGCCGCTTATATCGCTAATGCTGCTGGATACTGTTGTTTCCGCAAGCACCACCAAATCCTGTCCCATATACGGTAGCCCGACAAACACCATCACGAAAGCCAGCACAAACGATATTATCCTCATCTTAGGCGTTATATGTGTCTTAATCCTTATTTCCACGATGAATCCTCTCCTTTTATAAAGGTTAATAACTGAAGTGGCATATCCCTATATTTAATGTTAGGGATTTCCCGCTCAAGCTGCATGAAACCCATGCACAGATAAAACGGGCTTTTCCCGTGTGCCCCACGGTACAATGATTGAATTAAACAGCCTGTACGCTGTAAAGCATTTTGTCATCTGCACTGATAAGCATTTTTCCTTTTTCCAACAGCTTATATTGCAGTAAAAATTTGAATATAGACCAACCAAAGTCATTGCTGACACCGTTATCAGGTTCTTTCACACACACGCAGTCATAAGCATTGGCTATCTGCCGTGACTGCTTGTGCAGGAAATCGTCTCGCTGTCTGTAATATTTTCGCCTGACTTCGATGACCTTGATACATTGCTTTTCACGATTGTGTGATTTATACTTCATGTGTGACAGCTTTTTCTTTTCACGCCGAAGCTTTTTGATAGTCCGCTGAATATACTTTGGATAAATGATTCTATGACCGTTGCTGTCAACATACAGGTCTGTGTCGGAATATTCCAAATTGATGTAGCTTTTCGGTATGATTTCTTTTTGTTCGGGTTCATACTCGAAAAGAATACTCGCATAGTAATATCCCCTTGAATTTCGCATCACCGTGACAGATTTCAGCTTGTAGTTTTCTGGAACAGACCTGTGCATCCTCATTTTGACAAATCCAATTTTCGGAAGTCTGACGGCACTGTCTTGTATAACAATATTTCTGTTCACACAGTTGGTCGTATAAGTTTTCTTGGAGCGTCTTTTGCTTTTGAATCTCGGAAGATTGCTTGTCGGATTTCTGAAAAAACTCTCGTAAGCCGCCTGCAAGTGCATTTGTGCGTTGGCAAGAGCAAGACTGTCGACTTCTTTCAGCCACGGAAATTTTGTTTTATATTGTGCAGGAGTGTTTCTCAGCATTTTTCCTGTTTCATTGTAGTATGCCAGCTTATCCTCCAACATCTTATTATAGACAAATCGAACACAGTTAAAAGTTTTTTCTATTTTTGCCTTTTGTTCCTCGTTTGGATATATTCTGAATTTAAAGGCTTTATTCATTCAATTCACCACCATGCAACATAATTGACATTATGTACTCAATACAGGAAATTTTATTCAGATCCATATCAACCGATTTTAAAAAAATCTCATTATGATAAAGCTCTTTCAATTTAATCATAGAGAATTAAATTGGAAGAGCTTTTTTTGTTATGCTTAATATACAAAAAAATTTTTTGATATGTATAACTTTTAAAAATGTCTTGAAAATATTAGTGGGTTATGATAAAATTATTTCAGAGTATTATATATGTTTGAGTACATAATGTCGATTATGAAATATTTACCTTGCTTGAATTGAGCGAGGTTATTTTTTTATATTACCAACCGCATATTTTCCATACGCTGACGGTGTTCCGAACCTGTTGAAATAATATATATTCGTGTAGTATTGATACTGCTGTGTCCGAGAATGTCAGCAAGTTTTGCTATGTCTTTTTCAATTCCGTAAAATACACGAGCAAACAAGTGTCTGAGATTGTGCGGAAAGACCTTTTTAGAATCAACTTTTGCATCCTGACAGAGCTTTTTCATATCACGCCAGATATTTGTACGGCTGACAGGCTTACCACTGCGTGTTATGAAAATCTGACCTGTCTTTATGCTTTGTCCTTTGGCATATTGCAACAACTTTTTACGAAGGTCTTTTACGATAAAAACAGACCTTCTTTTTCCTTTACAGCAAACTACCGCTTCACCTTTCTGCACAGCCTCAACTGTTATGAACTTCAATTCACTTACACGAATACCTGTACAACAAATCGTTTCTATTATCAGGCTCAGTCTTTTATTGCCGTTTTGTGCAGCGGCATTGACAAGTCGAGTATACTCTGATTTGGTAAGTTCTTTTTCTTCTGAACAGAATATCTGTTTCTGCTCCTTGATAACCTTGATTTTGATGTGTTCCAAGCCTATGAATATAAAAAAGCTGTTCATTGAGGCTATTATTGAGTTGATACTGCTGACAGCATAGTTAGCTTCAAGCAGATGTTCCTTGTAGTCAAGGGCAAGTTCCTTTGAAACAGGCTTTTCTCCGATAAAAGCGTACAATGCCTTGATGTCCCTGACATACTTATCAATCGTGTTTTTGCTTTTTTCTTCCATTCTCAGATACTCTGCGTATTCTTCAATCAGCCTTTTGGTAATTATGATTTCCATACAATCAACCTCCATCAATTTTTCTAAAAAAACCATCGTAAAGCACAACTTCACGATGGTTTTTGATATTCCGATACTTTTATTTTTTCAGTTCCAACTGCATATTGCCGTCATCATCTGCAACAAATCTCAATGTCTGTATATACTTCTTGTAAAAATTATTCTGTTCACTCTGATCGGCATTGATCCTTGCTTCTTCGTAAAGCCGTGAAACAAGTTCCTTGCCGTTATATTTAAAAATATCGGGCAGGTATTTTTTCAGCAGATGAAACAGTACAAATCTTTTAAATTCATCTATCCTGCCCATATAAAAGTCGTCTATCGCACAATAAAATATCTGATGTTC
>DBXL01000047.1 GCA_002309275.1 Ruminococcaceae bacterium UBA1213
TCTGTTACTTAATATTCCTCCTTTTATGCAAGCCTGTAAACCTTATAAGTTCTTCCGAACATATCATGCCTGCCTATGTATTCAAAATTCTTTGTAATGGAAAGGTTTTTGTAAAAAGATACTACTTTATCATCAAAGTCCTTTTCATAAATTTTCGTATGAGTAGCTTTTTTGGTTTTGGTGTCGTAGTGGTCGATGTAGTAAAAAGCTTCAAGGGGGTTGTCGTCATCAAAATATGAATAGGCGGGGATATTGAGCAATAAATATATCGGCTTGTCTGTTGCAAGGCTTTCAAGCTGTTTTTTATAATCTTCCTGACCGCCTATGTATGTTACAAAAACTTTATCTGCATCATAGATGTCCGCCGGCAGATAGTCCATCATCCACATTTCCGAATACTCCGAAGCAGTAAAAATACACTCTGTATTTTTAGTCATATCCCTGATATTTTCTATGTATTCTCCATTCTGAAACGTATAATGCGTAACAAACATGGAAAATCTTATGAGAGTCATAAATATCATAATCACTGCAAAAATCTGTTTTTTATACTTTGCCCATGAAAAGACAAAGTAAACTGTCAAAGCAATGAGCAGTGCCGCTATAGGATAGATAATAAACAAATACCTGTCAACATACAGCATGGTCATAAATACAACGGTGTATGAAGTAACAGCCATTATCACAACGATACCTGCAAGAATTACCCATGAGATGAAATTGATATTTTTAATTCTTCCCCATACGGAAGGCAGAATATTTCTGAAATTAATATTTTTGATTTCTGAGGGAAAGGACTTTATTTTTTTCAGAAGCTTTTTTACGAAATTCTTATCCCTGAAAAGATACAGTACAGGAAGTGAAATAATAATCAATGCAACCGCTATGGAAATAAGGGTGGGTATCCAGAAAATCAGTCCCGATTCCGTGACGGGAAAGAGGGCATCAAGCAAATATCTGATACAAAGACGGAATTGCTTGAGAAACGGTGTTTGAGTGTGAGTTGTTTCTGAAAGCATATTGGGGATATAGGCAGGATATATCACTGCCGCCGCAGCGACTGAACCCAAAAGGGAAAAGCCGTATGCAAAAAATATTTTAAATTTCTTTTTGCAGAGGTATCTTATACAGAACATCATCGCCGTAATAAATGCAACAAACAAAAACAGATACTGTGTCAAAGCACCGCATATTGTCACAATGATAATGGCGATAAGCTGTTTTAAAAGCGGTTTGTCATTGGTGACAATGAGTTTTGAGTGCAGGTATAAAAACACGACTACCCACATGGAAAGCATACAATACATTCTTATAAAAATAGTGAGGTCTGTTGCCGCAGACGAAAACCCCCAGAATATACACACAATCAATGCAAGATATTTTGATTTGAGTATATTTCTCGACAGCTTGTATAAAAATATCTGAATCACGATAAAGCACGCAAAATTGACGGCATAGCCGAATACAAGGGAAAAAGTACCGGGAAAACATGAACATATTGTATGCAGTACCGCATAATACAGAGGCGGATGTCTGTCCATAGACTGATTATACCATACAGAATCATATCTGAACTGCTCACCTTTCTGAACGGTTACATAATTTCTGATGACATCTCCCGAAATCCAGTTATTCAGATTATGTTCATGTTTTTCACCGACGGTTGACCTTACTTTGTCCGTGTCGAGATAGGGTTCATAAAAACTGTTGGCAAGACCATAGCTGAATATCTCGTCTGAATGGCAGCTTTTTTTCTCATTCACGATTATCTTTGTGATATTGGCAAGCTGTAAAATAATCAAAAGTGCCAGCAGAGCAGGCATAAAATATTTTTTACCCGTAATTTTCAAAATTTTATCTTTCATACCAAAAAACCCCTGTTAACAAAAAAGAGCCCCGACTTACGCCGAAGCTCTCTCCAATTCAAAATTACTCAGCAGCGTACACAGAAACCTGCTTGCGGTCACGTCCCAGACGCTCAAACTTTACTTTGCCGTCAATGAGGGCAAAGAGTGAGTCATCAGAACCACGTCCCACATTGTTGCCGGGGTGGATATGAGTTCCACGCTGTTTTACAAGAATATTGCCTGCAAGTACAAACTGACCGTCTGCACGCTTTGCACCAAGACGTTTTGACTCTGAATCACGACCATTTTTTGTTGAACCGCCGCCCTTTTTGTGAGCGAACAACTGTACATTTATTCTCAGCATTGTATATTACACCTCCGTAAAAATCACTTTCAAGTATTTCGGATACTGTTCCTCCGTATTCACCAGATGAAGACGGAAACCCGAAAGAATGTCACTGCACTTGTCTGCATCTTTATCGGAAATCATTAAATACATATCGCCGTCATCATCACTTGCCTGTGCACCTGCACAGATTATATCCGTGATTGTATTGGCTGTCATATAGGCGGCTGAGGAAACGAATGCACAAAGCACATCTTTTCCATATTCGTCCATACCCGCATGACCTGTAAGATGAAATCCGACAATTTTTTTTCCCTTAACAAACAGTTCTGCTTTTATCATGCCTCGATAGACTGTATCTCAACCTTTGTATAGAACTGCCTGTGTCCCATTTTTCTCTTTTCGCTCTTTTTGGGCTTGTAAGTAAATACCGTAATTTTCTTGCCCTTTGCAGTTTTGATAACCTTGCCTGTAACCTTTGCACCCTCAACGTCAGAACCGAATTTGATTCCGTCATCTGTGCCTACTGCAAGTACCTTGAACTCAACGACTGCATCATTTTCTGCTTCAAGCTTCTCAACATATACAACATCACCATTTGCTACTTTGTACTGCTTTCCGCCTGTTTCGATAATTGCGTACATTTTCTTTGCACCTACCTGTCAATTCAAGCTCGCTGCCGTAGGCGTGACAAAGAGTCATCTTCCAAAAAGCCCACAGTATGCGGCTCTTTTATCATATCACATCAAATCCCGCCTGTCAAGAAATTTTTTTCACAAAAAACAGGACAGAAAATATTTTTTTCTGTCCTGATGAATTCACTTCAGTTTACCGTTTTTACTAATCACCATCAAAACAAGCAATCTCCGCACGGCATAAAAAGAACAGAATGCCTGTCAGTCGTACTTTCCAAAAAATTCCATAAGCTTTGCAAAAGAGCTTTCTGTCAGTTCATCTGTCGAATTGTAGTGGAGTAAAAGACTGCCCTCGTCTTGGGGATCACGCAGATTTTCAGGTACAGTAAAATTAAGGCTTGCAAGATACTCGTCCCAGTGTTCGAGCTTCCATACATCCCTGTCAGAATTTCTCTTAATCATTCTCTGATGGCACACTTCGGGCTCGGTCACTATCCATATAACTGTAAGCTTTGCCCCGTAGCCTTTCAATTTTTCACGCAAGTCAGCAATATATTTATCATCTCTGATTTCCTGAGTGAACGGTGCATTCACCATTACTATATTTTCATATTTCAATGCCTCAAAAGCAAGGTCCATTATTACATCATATTCGGGATTGCGGACATATTTCTGAAAAAATGCCGAACTCCTGTTATACGGTTCGTTTGCTACTTCAAATATTTTTTTTGAGAGGGGTATGAGAGTATCTTTATCGAGATACACAATATGTTTTATCTCGGTTGCAAGCCTTTTTGAAAGCTTTGTCTTTCCGCAGGCGGGCGGTGATGTCACAAATACCATTCTTTTTTCCATTAGTTAAAACTCCCTTAATTAAAATCATATCCGGTTTCACGGACACAAAATGCTGTTTAAATATATCTCTGCTATATAATAACATATCCATGCAAAAAAATCCATATATTTTATAAAAAAATTTCTACGAGAATGAGGAATGAGGAGTGTGGAATATGAAATCTGAAAATTCCTCATTTCTCATTCCTAATTTAATCGGCATTAGCTTTTGCGATTTCGTCTATTTTGTCACGGATACGAAGAAATGCATCTGTCACAATCGGGTCAAACTTTTTTCCACGCTGTTCTTTGATATTTTCAAATACCTCTGAGGTAGGCATGGCGGCTTTATATACTCTTTTCGCTGACAGGGCATCAAAGTAGTCTGCTATGGTCATGATTCTCGCGCACAGAGGAATTTGTTCTCCCTCTATGCCGTACGGATAGCCTGAGCCGTCCCAGCTTTCATGGTGATACAGGGCAACGCTTTTTGCCACTTTCAGGAATTCCTCGTCCTCTATCTCATACATTGCCTGCTCTATAATTTTCTTGCCGTTGACGGTATGATTTTTGATTGCCTCAAATTCTTCTTTTGTCAGCCTGCCGGGTTTCTGGAGTATTGCGTCAGGTACGGTTATTTTTCCTATATCATGCAGAGGTGCGGAAAATACCGTATCATGCATATATCTTTCTGTCAGTACATCATTATAATCCCCATGCCGTTTCAATTCGTCTATCAGTGCCGCAACATATTCACTCGTTCTTTTAACGTGCTTGCCGGTACTGCCGTCACGAGCCTCTATGATATTGGCAAAACTGATTATTATCTGATGCTGCATATTCTCTATTGCCCTTATCTTTTCATCTACGCTTATATCCAGTTCACTTCTCTTGCTGTCAACTGATGAAAATATCCTTGCCGTGTAGATTGCCGTGACGATGAAACTCAGTGTTACATTCACTATCAGCAGACCGACATTCACTCCATACGGCAAAACATACAGCGGATTTTTATTATTATAGAATATCACAAGATAGAGGAATGTCACACACGCTATAAATATAATGATATTTCTCACATACTGCATGAGTTTTCCTTTGGTTCCGATGAGTGCCGTCATGAATATCAACGGTATCATCAAATACTGAAATCCCGACTGCAAGCCGAAAAGATTGACACTGCATATCTGGTGCAGGAAAAGCTCCATACACGTCAATAATATACACGGCAGCCATGAGCCTTTGAAATATTTCAGCATTATCACAAACACCGCATATAATATAACCGCTATCATGTCAAACATCTGCATAGTCGTTATCCCGAAATATGTAAACACAAGCATATATATCGTATGCAGTACGAGGCATATCAGAAAAAACATATTCAGCGGTGCTGTAAATGACGCAAATGCCGCATAGTCCTTATCATCATTATAGGCAGGTGTGCCAACAAAAAAATTAATCACTTTATTTCTTTTATCTTCATTCATATAGCAAACACATCTTTCTCATTTCATATTCACAGTAATATTATAATATATTTTTGCAAACTTCGCAATATATTTTTATAATATATACATATATTTTTTTGCAAAAGGGGATTTTGTATGTATATTTCACTTAAACTCAGCAGGCTTTTGGCTATACCCGCATTTTGCATTGCAGTAGTGTCAATATGCCTTGTATGCCTGTTTAACAGTGCCGTTCCCGTTTCAACTCAGGCAAAGCCCGTACAGCTTGCCGTTATCATGTATCACGGACTCATTGACGATACATCAAAGCAAAATCAATATTTCATCAATCCGCAATACTTTGAACAGGACCTTGAATATATCACCCAAAACGGCTATCATACAATTTTGACAGACGATTTGATAAACTATTTTGAAAAAGGCAGTCCCCTGCCTGAAAATCCGATACTGCTCACTTTTGATGACGGTTACTATAATAATTATCAATTTGCCTATCCCCTTTTAAAGAAATACAACTGTAAAGCTGTCATATCTCCCATAGGGATTTCCGCTGATGAGGCTGAAAACGATACAGTCCAAAATGCATTTTACTCTCAGTGTAAATGGTCGCAACTGAAAGAAATGCATGATTCGGGGCTTGTCGAAATTCAAAACCACACCTATCATTTACATCACATCGGAAACGGCAGAAACGGTGCAAAAAATAATCCTGATGAAGATTTTAATTCCTATAAAAATATGCTGACGGCAGACCTTGAAAAATTCAATACCCGTATGCATGATGAACTCGGCACCTATCCCAATGCAGTTGTATTTCCTTTCGGTTCGTTTTCAAGTGACACGCTTAAAATCGTCAAAGAAATGAATTTCAAAGCCGCCTTTGACTGCGAGGAAAAATTGAATTTCCTTTCCTCAAAAGATGACCTTTTCAGAATACACCGCTTTTTAAGACCAAACAATATGTCATCAAAAGACTTTTTCGATAATATCTATAAAGAGAGTGGAGTGTGAGGAGTGGAGAGTGAAGTGTTTTGCTATTCAGCTCCACTCTCCACTCTCAACTCTCCACACTAAATTGGAGGTAGTTTTTATGCCAAGCGTATTTTTAAGTCCGTCAACTCAGGAATTCAACCCCTACATTGACGGCGGTAATGAAGAATATTACATGAATATCATCACAGACGCACTCATTCCGTATCTTGAAGCAAGCGGCATTGAATATGAGAGAAACAACCCTTCAAAGACTTTTGCCAATTCTGTGAAGCTTTCCAATCAGGGCAATTTTGACTTACACCTTGCCCTGCATTCCAATGCCGCACCGCCTGCCAATGCAGGACAGGCAAGAGGCTCTCAAGTGTATTACTATGCAGACAGCGTGCAGGGAAAACGTGCCGCCAATATTTTTGCCAACAACCTTAAAGAAATATATCCCATTCCCTCAAAGGTCGAAACCGTTCCCACAAAAACGCTCGGTGAACTCAACCGNNACAAAAGCCCCTGCGATTTTAATTGAGCTTGCCTATCACGATAACCCCGAAGACGCTCAATGGATTCGTGATAATATCGGCACTATCGCCCAAAATTTAGCCGTGTCTGTAAGCGACTTTCTCGGCATTAAGGAAAATCAGCCCACGCCCATGAAAACGGGAATTGTCACTACACAAAATTCCAATTTAAATCTCCGTGCAGAGCCGTCTG
>DBXL01000195.1:0-408 GCA_002309275.1 Ruminococcaceae bacterium UBA1213
TAAGTTTGTTGAAACATGGCGTTGACTTTAAAAATGACTATGCAGCCCCCCTGATAGACAAAATATAGACACGAAAAACGGGAAACCGCTTATCATGCGGCTTCCCGTCATTTTTTTATCATTCCCATTCTATTGTAGCAGGGGGCTTTGATGTTATATCATAAACTACTCTGTTTACGTTACTGACTTCATTGATAATGCGGTTAGAGATTTTTTCAAGTACGTCATACGGTACTCTCGCCCAATCCGCTGTCATAAAGTCACTTGTTGTTACGGCTCTCAAAGCTATTGTATTATCATACGTTCTGCCGTCACCCATTACACCTACACTCTTGATACCTGTCAAAACTGCAAAATATTGATTCACACTTCTGTCAAGTCCGTTGTTGGCGAATTCTTCACGCATGA
>DBXL01000195.1:471-6376 GCA_002309275.1 Ruminococcaceae bacterium UBA1213
CCGGGGAATGGCTGTCTCCATACCAGAAATTCAGGTATGCCGAGTTCCAGTCCTGCACGTCTTACTTCGTCTTTGAACAAATCACGCAAAGGTTCGATTATGCCCTCAAAGCCAACATCTTCGGGAAGTCCGCCTACATTGTGATGGCTTTTGATAACGGCTGATTCACCGACACCGCTTTCCACTACATCGGGATAAATCGTGCCCTGACAAAGATACTCTACTTTACCGAGTTTACGGGATTCTTCCTCGAATACACGAATAAATTCCTCACCGATTATTTTACGTTTCTTTTCCGGTTCTTCAACCCCCGCAAGTTTAGAAAGAAATCTGTCTTTTGCGTTTACACGGATAAGATTCATGTCAAACTGCTGTTTGAATACGCTTTCAACCTGGTCACCCTCATCTTTGCGGAGAAGTCCGTGATCGACAAAGATACAGGTAAGCTGTTTGCCTACTGCCTTATGCACAAGCAGGGCTGCAACTGAGCTATCTACACCGCCTGACAATGCACACAATACTTTTTTATCGCCGATTTGTTTTTTAAGCTGTTTTATAGTGTCCTTGACGAATGAACTCATTTTCCATTCCGCTTTACAGCAGCAGGAATTATATAAAAAGTTTTTCAGATAGAGCATACCTTCATTTGTATGCTGCACTTCGGGGTGAAACTGCACTGCATACAGATTTTTTCTGATATTCTCCATTGCCGCAACCGGACAGTCTTTTGAAATGGCAGTGATTTTAAATCCATGCGGCACGCCGGCTATATAATCCGTATGGCTCATCCAGCATACATTCTGAGTCTGTGCGGCATGAAACAGAAGGGACGATGTATTGAATTCCACCTCTGTTTTTCCGTATTCTTTTACATCACTTGTTTTTACTGTACCGCCAAGTGTCTGTGCCATCAACTGTGCACCGTAGCAAATTCCCAGAACGGGTATGCCTATCTCAAAAACTTTCGGATCGCATTTCGGTGCATTCTCGTCATATGTACTGTTAGGACCGCCTGTAAATATGATACCTTTATAGCCTTCCGCTTTGATTTCTTCCGCAGATATTTTATATGGTTTTATCTCGCAGTAAACGCTGCATTCTCGAACACGTCTGGCTATCAACTGTGTATATTGTCCGCCAAAGTCCATGATAAGTATTTTTTCATTTTTCATCCCCATAAACATTTCCCCCTAATATATGGAGTGGAGTGTTGAGAGTGGAGAGTGGAGTTCTTCTGTATTCTGCTCCACTCTCTCTGACTCTCCACGCCTTTATTCAACTGTAACAGATTTTGCAAGATTACGAGGTGTATCTATCTCACAGCCCTTAAAACGTGCCATATAATATGCCAGTATCTGCATAGGCACTACCGCAAGTGACGGCAGCATTATATCACATGTTTTCGGGATAAATATTACACTCTTTGTGCATTTTTTCAGACTTTCCCTGCCTTCACAGCCTATTCCCAAAACGTATGCTCCCCTGCTCTGCACTTCTTTGATATTCGACTGCAGTTTTTCGCCAAGGTCATCATATGTGGAAAGGGCTATTACAAGTGTACCGTCTTCTATCAGTGAGATAGTACCGTGTTTCAGTTCACCTGCCGCATAGGCTTCCGAATGGATATAGGAAATTTCCTTGAGTTTCAGAGAGCCTTCCAGTGAAAGGGCATAATCTATATTTCTGCCTATGAAAAAGACATCTTTTCTTGCAAAAAGTTTTGATGCTGTATTTTTTATATCTTCCGTCTTATCGAGGATAAGCTGTATTTTTTCGGGAAGTGCAAGAAGTTCGCTGACATAATTTTTATAATCCTGTTCACTGATTTTTCCAAGAATGTCACCGAAATAGATTGCCATCATGTATATCACGGCAAGCTGGGCACTGTATGCCTTTGTTGTTGCAACGGCTATTTCCGGACCTGCAAGAGTATATATTACGTCATCGGCACCCACTGCTATTGCACTGCCTACAACATTGACAATTGCCACTGCATACGAGCCTTTTTTCTGAGCCTCCTGCATAGCCTCTTTGGTATCGGCGGTTTCACCCGACTGACTGATGACTATTGTAAGAGTTTTTTCGTTGATAATGGGATCTCTGTACTTGAATTCAGAGGCAACATCCACTTCAACAGGTTTTCTGAGAAGCTTTTCAAAGATATATTTTGCAACGACTCCCACATGATAAGCAGAACCGCAGGCTACTATATTGATTTTGTCAAAATTCCTTATCTGTTCGGGAGTGAGCTTTATCTCATCAAGAACAATTCTGCCGTCCCTGATTCTCTCTGCAATGGTATTATGAACAGCTTTAGGCTGTTCCATTATTTCTTTGAGCATGAAATGCTCATAACCGTCTTTTTCCGCTGCGTCCATGCTCCACTCTATCGTTTCGACAGGCTTTTCAACAACATTTTTCTCTGCGTCATAAACAGTTATGCTGTCACGCTTTATGACGGCTATTTCTTCATTGTCAAGGCGGTATATTTTTCTCGTTTTGTCGAGTATGGCAGGCACGTCTGATGCAAGATAATTTTCATTTTCCCCTATGCCTATGATAAGGGGACTGCCTTTTCTCACAGCTATTATCTCATCAGGCTTTTCTTTATACATGATACCCAGTGCATAAGAACCTTTCATCAAAGGCATTATTTTTGTGACGGTATCAAGCAAGTCACCGTTATCATAATATTCCAGAAGCTGTGCTATTACTTCCGTGTCCGTTGAAGAACAGAATACGATGCCTTTTTCAGAAAGTTCCTGTTTCAGCTCCATGTAATTTTCAATAATGCCGTTGTGCACTACTGCAAAGCTTTCCGACTGGCTTAAATGCGGGTGGGCATTGATTTTGGAAGGTTCACCGTGAGTTGCCCAGCGGGTATGACCTATTCCGGCATTACCTGCTATATTTTTGCCATCATCGGTGTATTTCTGCAAAACCTCAATTTTCCCTTTTTCCTTTTCAACGATGAACTTTTCACCGTCATTCGTGCAGACTCCGGCAGAATCATATCCACGATATTTGAGTTTCTCAAGACCTTTTATCAAGATCGGGGCAGCCTGTTCATCGCCTATATAACCTACTATTCCACACATTCCGATAAATACCTCCGAACTTATCTGTAAATAATATCTTCCCTCTTCGGACCGTTGGAAACCATCTTAAACGGCACTCCGACAGCCTTTTCCGCAAATTCTATATATCTGCGGCAGTTTTCGGGGAGTTCATTATAATTCCTTATTCCTCTTATATCACATTTCCAGCCCGGCAATACTTCCAGTATCGGTTTTGCTCTTTTGAGCTTCGTAGTTGACGGGAAGTAGTCTATTCTCTCTCCGTCAAGCTCATAGGCAACGCATACGGGAATTTCATCAAGATAGCCCAATGCATCAAGTACCGTGAATGCCACCTGTGTTGCACCCTGCACTTTACAGCCATATCTTGTTGCAACAAGGTCAAGCCAGCCCATTCTTCTCGGTCTGCCCGTTGTTGCACCGTATTCACCGCCGTCACCGCCACGTTTACGCAGTTCTTCGGCTTCTTCACCGAATATCTCACTGACAAATTCGCCTGCACCAACGGAACTTGAATATGCCTTTACAACTGTGATTATATCCTTTATTTCATAGGGCGGGATACCGCCTGCACCCACTGCTCCATAACCCGCTATGGTATTGGAAGATGTTACCATCGGATAAATACCGAAATCGGTATCTTTCAGCGAACCAAGCTGACCTTCCAACAGTATATCCTTTCCTGCAACTACCGCATCATGCACTATATCAAATGTATTAGCAACATAAGGTGCCAATGCTTCTTTATATTCCATCAGCTTATTGAACATTTCATCAACGCTGATTTCTTCTTTGTGATAAACATTTCTTATAACAGCGTTCTTCACTTCAAGAATTCTTTCCACTTTCTCTTTGAGGGAATCCACATCATCATAAAGTTCATTCACCTGAAAGCCGATTTTTGAAAACTTATCGGAATAGAAAGGGGCAATACCTGATTTTGTCGAGCCGAAACTCTTTCCGCCGAGCCTTTCTTCTTCATAGCAGTCAAACAGCTTATGATAAGGCATAACAATTTGTGCCCTGTCGGATACAAGTATATTCGGCTTCGGCACTCCTCTGTCAATGAGTGACTGAATTTCTTTTGTAAAGTTTTCCACGCTGAGTGCAACACCGTTGCCTATGATATTGGTTATATTGGTATTAAAAACACCTGACGGGAGCTGATGAAGTGCAAATTTGCCGTAATGGTTGATAATAGTATGACCTGCATTGCTGCCGCCCTGAAATCTGATTACCATATCGGAGTCTTGTGCAAGAACATCTGTAATTTTGCCTTTACCTTCATCGCCCCAGTTTGCTCCAACGATTGCTCTGACCATTTTTTATCCTCCAAATCCGATGCAATACACAATGTGCAATTTATCACTGCACATTGCACATTGCTCATTGCTAATTTATCCAACCGGTGCGACAAGTACACGACCTGTGCCTCTATATACGTTTACCAAACCTTCGCCTGATGCAGCAGAGCCTACAAGAGTTTTTGTAGTACGCTCAACAGTGAACTGGAGAGCCTGTGACCATGCGATTGCCATGTTGCCGTCAATTTTAAGAGTATCGTTATCAAGGTCGAATACAAACAATTCATCTGCGGGAACGGGGCTTTCAAGAACTGCTATGCCCTGTCCATAGAGGGTGTTGTTGAAAAGTCCCTCACCGCCTGCGATAGCTGAAGATATATTGGAACGTGCCGTCACTTTCATCTGTACGGTGTCCGAGCAGGCAAGGAACAAGCCGTCTTCTATTGTCATACCGCCGTTCCATGCAGCAAGGTCTTCCAAAAGTATATATTTGTATGTAGGCTCAAGAATAACTTTACCTACACCTGTATAACGGGGCTTTATGGCACTTTCACCTGTAACAGCTCCGCCGAGCATACCTTTGAAGAATCCGCCTACGCCCTGTACATTGGTGGCAACCTGTACATTGCCCGAAATCATCTGCATGGCACCAGCCTGCAAAATAATTCCTGAATTATTGAGGTCTGCCACTACCTGTCTTTTTCTTACGCCCATCTGTCCCATGAAATAAGCAGATGCCGCTGTTGCAGGAGTTACTGACAAATCTTTCACATACTCGATAACGGAAAATTCGCCCTTCTGGTTGACAACTTTCCTTGCCTGTGTCTGATTAAATATATTCATTCTTACCATCTAAAATACACTCCTTTGAATTTTTTAAACATTTATTTCCGCTGTTTCCGTAGCCATGCTCTCATACGGTGCAAGGGCAGGCTTTACTACTTCATTAAGAAAATCTTCTGTCTGCTTCGGTGAACGTCCTACATACTTTGACGGCTCTATCTTTGCTTTCAGCTCGTCAAGCGTTACGAAAAATGCAGGATCATTGGCAATCTTTTCAAGCAGGTCATTGCTTCCGCTGGTCTTGACTTCCATTGAATATGTTCTTATTTTTTCATGGAGTTCCTGACGGTTTCCGCCTTTTTTCACTGCGTCCATCATAATATTTTCCGTCATCATAAAGGGCAGTTCATTCATAAGATGAGCTGTTATCACTCTCTCATATACAACGAGTCCGTCACTTACATTCATGTACAAGTTAAGAATTGCATCAACGGCAAGGAATGCCTCAGGCACGCTCAGACGCTTGTTGGCAGAGTCGTCAAGCGTTCTCTCAAACCACTGTGTAGCCGCTGTGATATACGGGTTCAGCACGTCTATCATCACATATCTTGAAAGAGATGCCATTCTTTCGCTCCTCATCGGATTTCTTTTATATGCCATTGCGGATGAGCCTATCTGATTCTTCTCAAAAGGCTCTTCAATTTCTTTGAGGTGCTGGAGAAGTCTTATGTCATTGGAGAA
>DBXL01000195.1:6396-7180 GCA_002309275.1 Ruminococcaceae bacterium UBA1213
TTCAATACACGGCTGTCAAGCTTTCTTGAATAGGTCTGTCCCGATACCGCAAAGCAGTCTGTATAACCCATTTTTTCGGCAATCAGCTTGTCTATTTTACGGCATTTTTCATGGTCGCCCTCAAAAAGTTCAAGGAAACTTGCCTGTGTGCCTGTCGTACCTTTACAGCCAAGCAATTTCATGTTTTTGATGACATACTGCACATCTTCCAAATCCATGAGCAAATCCTGTATCCAGAGAGTCGCACGCTTGCCTACGGTTGTAGGCTGTGCAGGCTGAAAATGCGTGAATGCCAATGTCGGCAGATTTTTGTATTTGTCTGCAAACTGTGAAAGCAGTCTGATAGTGCTGACAAGCTTCTTTTCAACGATTTTAAGAGCCTCTGTCATAATAATGACATCGGTATTATCGCCTACATAGCATGATGTTGCACCGAGATGAATAATGCCTGCTGCCTTCGGGCACTGCTGACCGTATGCATAAACGTGTGACATGACATCGTGACGGACAAGCTTTTCTCTCTGTTCTGCCACTTCATAGTTGATGTCATCTGCATGGGCTTTGAGTTCATCTATCTGTTCCTGAGTCACTTCCAGACCGAGTTCATTTTCAGCCTCTGCCAATGCTATCCAGAGTTTTCTCCATGTTTTGAACTTCATGTCGGGAGAAAAGATATATTTCATTTCTTTATCCGCATATCTTGATGAAAGCGGGGATTCATAAGTATCTCTCATTTAACTATCCTCTTTCGGTCAATTTTCATTGCACATTGCACACTGCACAC
>DBXL01000195.1:7187-11523 GCA_002309275.1 Ruminococcaceae bacterium UBA1213
ACTGCACATTGCTAATTGCTAATTGTTTTCGTCTTTGCTTACACAAATGGGTTTGTCAAAATCTACTCCCCCACGCTCCTTGCCTTCAAGGATTTTATCGGGAATTTCAGTCGGATATTTGCCTGAGAAGCAGGCATCACATATGCCCGCATTCTTACAGAAAAGCATTTCATTGAGCTTGTCGGGCGGTAAAAATCCAAGTGTATCCGCCCCCGTCAGCTGACATATTTCATCTATGGTATGCTTTACGGCAATGAGTTCGCCTCTTGAGGGAATATCCGTTCCGTAGAAACACGGCCATATGAAAGGCGGTGAACTGATACGCAGATGAACTTCCTTTGCTCCCGCATTTCTGAGCATTTTGACGATTCTGTCACAGGTCGTTCCACGGACTATGGAGTCATCTATGACAACAACTCTCTTTCCCTCCAGAACAGACCTCAGCGGATTCAGTTTCAATTTAACGCTGCTGGCACGTTCTTTCTGTGTAGGCTTGATAAAAGTCCTGCCTATATAGCCATTCTTGACAATACCCTTTTCATAGGGAATGCCTGATTCCTCACTGTAACCGATAGCCGCATCTATGCCTGATTCCGGCACGCCTATTACTATATCCGCTTCAACAGGGAATGACCTTGCAAGAATTCTTCCGGCTTCCTTTCTTGACTGATATACACTGATACCGTCAATTTCGGAATCGGTCCTTGCAAAGTATATGTATTCAAATACACACAGAGATTTCTTTTTGCCGCAGTGAGTTTTGATGGAAGTGATTTTTCCGTCTTTTACGAGGACAATTTCACCGGGTTCTATATCCCTTACAAACTCCGCACCGCAGGCCGCCAATGCACAACTCTCTGATGCAAATACGATAGAATTTCCTATTTTTCCCATGCAGAGCGGTCTGAATCCGTGAGGATCACGGGCAGCTATCATTTTTTCGGGACTCATTACAAGAAGGGAATAGGCTCCCTCAATTTGTCCCATTGTTTTTTCAACGGCCTTTTCAACAGAGCCTGCTTTCACACGTTCTCTGGCGATAAGATAGGCTATCACTTCGGAATCTATGGTTGTCTGAAAAATAGCTCCTCTGTGTTCCAGTTCCTTTCTTATGTCGTAGGCATTGGTGAGATTGCCGTTATGGGCTATGGCAAGAGTTCCCTTGACATAACGCATAACAAGCGGCTGTGAGTTTTCACGCACACTGCCGCCTGCCGTTGAATACCTGACATGAGCAATAGCCCTCTGACCTTTCAGACCTTCGAGGACCTCGCTGTTAAAGACTTCACTTACAAGTCCCATATTTTTACAGCTTTTTATAACGCCCCTGTTATTGACCGCAATGCCGCAGCTTTCCTGACCTCTGTGCTGTAAAGCAAGAAGTCCGTTGTAGCAGGCATAGGCAGGCGCTATGCTGTCATCACCGTATATACCGAACACACCGCATTCTTCATGCAGTTCTTCGGAAAAATATTCCTGTGAATCGATACTCAAAAGAGTCCCTCCTATAAATTAGGAATTAGGAGTGAGGAATGAGAAATAATATTCCTCATTCCGCATTCCTCATTTCTCATTAACCCAATCCGATACGCTTCATCATTTCGGCATAAGCTTCTTCCACACCGCCGAGGTCACGTCTGAAACGGTCTTTGTCAAGTTTTTCATGTGTCTTTATGTCCCAGAAACGGCAGGTATCAGGTGAAATCTCGTCTGCAAGAACAATCTCGCCGTCAGCGGTCTTGCCGAATTCAAGCTTGAAGTCGATAAGCTCAACGCCTACGCCTGCAAAGAATTCTACCATGTATTTATTTATATCAAGAGCCATTTTGCTGATTGTTTCGACATCTTCCCAAGTTGCCGCACCGATTGCAACAGCGTGATAGGAGTTGATAAGAGGATCGCCCAGTGCATCATCTTTATATGAGAATTCAAGTACAGTTGTTTTGAGTTCTGTGCCTTCCTCCAGTCCCAGACGCTTTGCCATAGAGCCTGCTGCCTTGTTTCTGATGATTACTTCAAGGGGAACTATTTTTACCTGCTTTACAATAGTTTCTCTGTCGCTGACCTGTTCAACATAGTGCGTATGTATGCCCTTTTCTTCAAGAAGCCTGAACATGAAGTTTGACATCTTGTTGTTGACAATGCCTTTGCCTACGATTGTGCCCTTTTTAAGACCGTTGAAAGCTGTTGCATCGTCTTTGTACTCTACCATACAGTAGTTAGGCTCTGACATCGCATATACTTTTTTTGCCTTGCCCTCGTAAAGAAGTTCTGCTTTTTCCATTTTGAAATACCCCTCTCGTTTAGCTGAAAAAATTTTTTTAAAAATCGTTTCCCCAAATATGAAACGGTTATTTATATTATACATCTTTATAATGATTTAAGCAAGTTTTTATCCGTGTCAAAATATTTTTTGACATTCTGCATAGTAGTTTTTAAAGCTTTTTGTATATTTTTATGTTTTTTTACGAAAACTCGCAAAATGAAATTTTTTTGTTCCAAACTTGCAAAAAACTGTTGATTTTTCGGAAAATATATGCTAAAATATGCCTTGCAGTGAATGACTGCAAGGTGTCTTTATGCAAGATGCCTGTCAAAAAGTTTTAAATTTTTTAAGGAGTGACAATGAATGTCTTATGTAAGCGAACAGCTTGAAAAACTTGCTGCAAAAAATCCCGGCCAGCCTGAGTTCCTCCAGACTGCAACAGAAGTATTGACATCTTTGGAGCCTGTATTCGAGGCTAATCCCCAGTATCAGAAAATGGCTCTTATTGAAAGAATCACAGAACCCGAAAGACAGATTATGTTCAGAGTTCCGTGGGTTGACGACAACGGCAATGTACAGGTAAACCGTGGTTTCCGTGTACAGTTCAACAGTGCTCTTGGTCCATATAAGGGCGGTCTCCGTTTTGCTCCCAACGTAAACATCAGCATTATCAAGTTCCTCGGCTTTGAGCAGATTTTCAAAAACTCTCTTACAGGTCTTCCCATCGGCGGCGGTAAGGGCGGTGCGGACTTCGATCCGAATGGTAAGTCCGACATGGAAATCATGAGATTCTGTCAGTCATTTATTACAGAACTTTACAGACATATCGGTCCCAATACCGACGTTCCTGCAGGCGACCTCGGTGTAGGCGGCAGAGAAATCGGCTACATGATGGGACAGTACAAGAGAATCAGAGATGCTTATGACGGTACACTTACAGGTAAGGGTGTAGGTTACGGCGGTCTCCTCGGCAGAGCAGAAGCTACCGGTTATGGTATCGTATTCTATGCAAGAGAAATGCTCAAATACTGCGGCGAAGAGCTTGCAGGCAAGACTGCTGTTGTATCCGGCTTCGGTAACGTTGCATGGGGTACCTGCAAGAAGCTCACAGAGCTTGGTGCTAAAGTTATCACAATTTCAGGTCCTGACGGCTATATCCTTGATGAAGACGGCGTGTCAGGTGAGAAAATTGATTACCTCCTCGAACTCAGAAGCTCAGGCAAAAATATTTGTGCTCCTTATGCAGATAAATTCCCCGGTGCTAAGTTCTTCCCCGGTGAGAAGCCTTGGGGCGTTAAGGCTGACCTTTATATCCCCTGTGCTACGCAGAACGAAATCTATCTCGAAGACGCTGAAAAAATGGTTGCTAACGGCTGTAAGTTCCTCTGCGAAGGTGCCAATATGCCTACAAGAAACGAAGCTATTGAGTATCTCCAGAAGAATGGCGTAGTTGTAGGTCCTTCCAAGGCTGCCAATGCAGGCGGTGTTGCTTGCTCATGTATCGAGATGGCTCAGAATGCCGAACATCTCGTATTCACAGCAGAAGAAGTTTATGCTAAGCTTGAAAATATCATGGTCAACATCTTCAATCAGAGTGTTGCAATGTGCGAAAAGTACAACCTCGGCACAAACCTCGTTGCAGGTGCAAACATTGCAGGTTTCGTAAAGGTTGCAGAGGCTATGATGGCTCAGGGTATCGTTTAATATATAACGAAAAGCGTACAGCCCCAAAAAGCTGTACGTTTTTTTGTTTTTTATACATAAAAAAACTTGAAAAGACAAGAAAAATGTGTTATAATACGTCTAATAAATTTAAAGGAGGATTTTCTATGGTAAAATTCAAAAAAACATGGCTGTCCCGTGCGTTGTCGTGTGCATTGGCAGTCACGCTCATGGCAGGCACGGCAGTTATGACACCCGTTGCCGATATTGTCGGCATTCCCACAGGCATTACCGCAAATGCGGTGACCGGCGTAAGCAGTGAGTCTGCACTCAAAAATGCACTTGCAAGTGGCGGTAATATCCAACTCACCGCTGACATTGTTTTTTCATCATCGTTTGAGGTCAAGG
>DBXL01000079.1 GCA_002309275.1 Ruminococcaceae bacterium UBA1213
GTTTCAAAAGAGGACTTTCATCAATATTCTATCACATGGGGAGCACAGAATTTCCGTGAAGCCCTCGCCAAAAAGCAGTCAAGATTAATGGGCAGAAAAATTGATGCCAATGGTGAAATCGTTGTAACGTGCGGAAGTACGGAAGCAATGATGGCAGCCATGATGACAGTTACAAATCCTGGTGATAAAGTCATTGTATTTTCGCCTTTTTATGAAAATTACGGTGCAGACACGATTTTATCGGGAGCAGAGCCGATATATGTACCGCTGTATCCGCCTGAGTTTAATTTCAATGCCGATGAATTGGAGAACGCATTCAAACAGCACCCGAAAGCATTGATATTATGTAATCCGTCAAACCCATGCGGAAAGGTATTCACCTATGATGAATTGAAAATCATTGCTGACCTTGCGGAAAAATATGATACGTTTGTGATTACAGATGAAGTTTATGAACATATCGTATATGAACCGTATCAGCATACGTATTTTGCATCACTTCCGAAAATGTGGGAAAGAACCATTTCATGTTCATCACTTTCAAAAACATATTCCATAACGGGCTGGAGATTGGGCTATATCATAGCACCGAAACATATCATTGAAGTAGCAAAGAAAGTACATGATTTTCTGACGGTGGGAGCAGCGGCACCATTACAGGAGGCAGCCGTTACAGGCTTGCAATTCGGTGATGAATATTATAAAGATTTACAGGCAAAATATACGAAGAAAAAAGACCTGTTTTTGAAAGGTCTTGATGACATAGGAATCTCGCATACGATACCGCAGGGAGCATATTATGTACTGCTTGATATTTCGGAATTCGGCTATGAAAGTGATTTGGAATTTTGTGAAGTTCTTGCAAGAGATGTGGGAGTAGGTGCAGTGCCGGGTTCGAGCTTCTTCAGAGAAAATGTCAATCATTTGATACGTCTGCATTTTGCCAAAAAAGATGAAACTTTATATGAGGCACTGAACAGGCTCGAACATATCAGAAACAAAATAGATAAGAGATAAGAAAATCCATCCTGTGTATTTTTTTACAGGATGGATTTCTTTGAAAATATTTTTTTATATCAGTTTTGCAAGGGGATTGGCATTAATGGCATTCTGTACCTGTATGCTTGAAAGATGTGTATATATCTCCGTTGTATCGAGGTGTTCATGTCCGAGAACGTCTTTCAGCACTCTTATATCCACGTTGCCATGCTGATACATGAGAGTGGCTGCCGTGTGTCTTAATTTATGTACAGAATATCCCTGCTCGCCAAGACCTATTTTATCTATATATTTATAAACCATAAACTGCACTGTTTCTTTACTGATACGCTTGTTTCTCTTGCTGATGAAAAGTGCATTTTTGTCTTCTATATCTTCATTGGGGCGGACTTTCAGATATTCCTGCAATGCATGGTTGCACGCATCATTCAAATATACGATTCTTTCTTTTTTGCCCTTGCCGAAAATGCGGAGCATATTGTTTTCCATGATGTCATTCAGATTGATTCCCACAAGCTCCGATAATCTCATGCCACAGTTAAGAAACAGTGTCAATATACAGTAATCTCTTTCTTTATATTCTCCGTCAACTGCTTTTAACAATGCAATACTCTGTTCAAGTGTCAGATATTTGGGAAGTACCTTTGCCTTTTTGGGAAAGTCAATGTTCTCTGTCGGACTTTTTTCAAGCAAATGCATTTTTTTTGTCAGATAACCGAAAAATGTATTCAATACAGAGCATTTTTTTGAGCGTGCAGCAGCCCTGTTTCCCCTGTCCTCCATGCAGAAAGTCATAAAGCTTTTTATGTCTTCAAAATCTATTGTTCTGATAAAATCTATGTCTATATCCTTTATGCCTATATCCTTCAAATCGACCTCTGCACCAACGATTCCTCTTCTTTTCTTCATAAATCTGAAAAACATTCTCAAATCAACATAGTAAACATTGAGTGTGGTTTCTGATTTTTCCTGAACGTTCTGCATATAAATAAGAAAATCTTTCACAATTCCGCTTGCTTCTCTCAAATACTCTTTTTTCATTTTAAAGTCCCCCAAATTTTTAATAATTTTTTTTTCAGCTACTAACGAGCATTCTTGGAAAACTTCATATTAAAAAAAAATCTACTCAATAAGTTCATCGCACTTCTATTCTTCTGCTTTCATAAAAGACTATTTGGCAAACTTCTCCACCACCTCCTCAATGCCGGACAAGTACACTAAAAAACGTCTGATTTACTTAACATGGAATATCCTCGAATTGCTCATTGATAGTTGTCATCAAATTATAATGTAAAAAATTATCCCTTTCAATACAAAACTTCACTTTTTAGTTAAAAAAGTATTTTAGCCAAAAATTTCCCTGTTATGTTATCAAAATTTTTACTCTTTTTTTTAAAATATCTGCTGAAAATTCAGCCCGTTTGTGATATATTAAATAAGCAGAAATAATCAACTGCACATTGCTGACTGCTAATTGTTGAAAGGATATGTTTTTGTGAAAAGATTTCTTGGAACATTTATTGGAAAATTTATATTTCTTGCAGAAAAGCTTCTGCATAAAAATGCAAGCAGCTTTCCCGGAAAGGCTGTTCTTGCTTTATTCCCCGACTATCTGAAAAAAATAAAATATCCGCCCCTTACCGTCATGGTGACGGGAAGCTGCGGAAAAGGTTCTACTACTCGTATTATTGCAGAGGCTCTGAGGGAGAACGGCTCAACGGTTGCACATAATCTTGAAGGCTCCAATTTATTGAATGGTGTGGCATCCACTGTTATCAAAAATATATCTTTTTCGGGAAAACTGAAACAAAATGCACTTGTGCTTGAAGTTGATGAACGTTATCTCAAGCTTATTACAAAATATATTATTCCCGACTATCTGGTTATCAATAATCTTACTCGTGACCAGCCCCCAAGACAAGGGGATTTTGATATTGTATTCGGTGAAATTCTCAAAGGCATTCCTGAAAGTACCCGTATCATTGTCAACGGTGACGATCCCATTACCAAAAGTTTCTCTCTCCACAGGGATAAAATTACTTATTTTGGCATCAATGAATTTTTTGCCAGCTATGAAAAGGAACTTGATGATGTAAGGGACATCAATTATTGTCCCAAATGTCATTCAAGGCTTGTTTATACATTCCGTCACTATGGCAGTACAGGCGGATTTATGTGCAGGAACTGCGGTTTTTCAAGAAATACCCCTGATTTCTGCATAACAGATGTCAATAAAGATACCAATGAGATAACCCTCAACGGTACAAAAATCATTGCCAATGAACTTATCCTTTTCAATCTCTATAACATAGCTGCGGCATATTCTGTTCTGAGCCTTTCGGGTGTATCTTCCGAAAATATCGCTGCTTCCCTCAGTGCACAGCATATGCAGAATAAAATATATAAAGAAATTGTTAAAAAAGACCGCAAGTATATTGCCCTCAACTGTAAAGCTGAAAATAATGCCACTTACAATCTGGCAGTCATGCACACGGCACTTGACAAGTCACCTAAAAGCATTGTACTTGGTCTGCGTGAAATCAGCAGAAGATATACATTCTTTGACCTTTCATGGCTCTATGATATAAATTTTGAAATGCTGAATGATGATACCCTGCAAAAAGTTGTCTGTGCAGGTCCTTACAGATACGACTTTGCAGCAAGAATCATGCTGGCAGGCATTCCGAAAGATAAAATCATTATTCTTGACAATCTCGACCATGCGGGAAAAGTTTTTGATGAGCAGACTTTGGGAAATGTCTATGGTATTCTGAATTTTGACTATATAGAACCGTTTATCAATTCTGTAAATGAAATAGAATGAGGTGACAACATGATAAAGATTGCAAATATATATGATGACCTGCTCAATTTATACGGCGATACGGGCAATGCCAAAGCCCTTGCCTATCACCTGCGTGAAACGGGTGAAGAAGTTATTCTTGATAAAATAAAATTCGGTGATAAGATAAACTTCCGTGAATACAATATGATTTTCATAGGCTCCGGCACTGAAAATAATCTCCGACTTGCCCTTGAGGACATTCTCAAATATAAAAATGACATTATCGAATATAAGTCAAAAGGCGGATTTCTTATTGCAGCGGGAAACAGTATAGAGCTTTTCGGAAAGTCTGCCCTTGAAATATTTGATTATACAGTCACTTATCCCTATGAACGTACAGTGGGGGATGTCTGCATCAAAACACCTCTCTTTGATACCGAGATAATAGGCTTTGAAAATCACAGGGGAGTCATTGACCGTGACGAGAAAATAATACTTGACGGCAATTTTATGCTGACATACACAATAGGACCTCTGCTTGTCAGAAATCCCCGACTGACAGATTACATTATCAGAAAAATGCTGGCAGAAACAAACAGCCCATGCAGTCCCTCAAAGGCAGATTATACCTTTGAGGAAAAAGCTTATGAAACAAGCCGCAGTACCGACTTGAAAAATATTATTTCTGCATAAAAAATTCCATCCTGTTTTTCGGCAGGATGGAGTAATTTAAAAATATTTTTCCTATACTTTATAGTAAAGCACACCAAGAGTTGTATCAATCTTGAGAGTGTCCGTAAATTCGGGGTGGTCATCAACAGCATAGATGCGTCCTTCATCATTGTACACAAAGTTTCCCGCTTCCACTCTGTCTTTGTATTGGTTGATTCCTGCAAACTCCAGTGCATTGTTCACGGTTGCACTTTTGACAGCCGCTATTTTGGCAGCAATGCTGGCGTTCTCGTCAGGCAAATCAGCCTGAGTTGAATTGTTTTTTTCATTCTTGTTGATAATGCCCCAGATAATACCTGTTTTATATTCCATACAAGCTTTATCTATTTCTGTGGCTGCAACTATATCGGAAGTTTTTGTTGCATTGTTGATGATACCTACTACCATTGGAATCGCTATTGCCGCAAGGATAGCAATGATAGCAATTACCACTACAAGTTCTACAAGAGTGAAACCGCCCTTCTCTTTCACATTACCGTATTTTTTCATAACACAGTCCTCCCTGAAAAAAATATTTTACCCTCATTTATATTTTATTATATAAAAATCAAATGTCAATGTTTTTTGGAAAATTTATGTAATATGCATATATTTTTCACAGTCAAATATCACATTCACACAAAAAAATATAGTGTCAGACTTGCAAGCCTGACACTATATTTTTTAAAATCATTTATAAAGCGGGAATTTATTGCATATCTCGTTGACACCCTGACGAATGATGTCTTTATTGTTGTCAAAGTCATTGAGTGCAAGGGAGATATATTCTGCAATTTTATCCATTTCCTCAACGCCGAAGCCTCTTGTAGTAACGGCAGGAGTGCCAAGACGCACACCGCTTGTTACAAAGGGACTTCTCTTTTCATTGGGTACGGTGTTTTTATTGGCAGTTATCTGAACTTCATCAAGACGGTGTTCGAGTTCTTTACCTGTCACCTCGCTGTCTGTGAGGTCAAGGAGCATGACATGGTTATCTGTACCGCCTGAAACGAGTTTACAGCCTCTCTTGGTAAGACCGTCAGCAAGTGCCTGTGCATTCTTCACGATATTTTCACCGTATGTCTTGAATTCAGGCTTGAGAGCCTCGCCGAGACATACAGCCTTTGCAGCGATAACGTGCATCAAAGGACCGCCCTGAGTGCCGGGGAATACTGCACTGTTGATTTTCTTTCCATATTCCTCACTGCAAAGGATAAGACCGCCACGAGGACCTCTGAGAGTTTTATGAGTTGTAGTTGTAACAAAATGTGCATAGGGAACGGGATTGGGATGTACACCTGCTGCAACAAGTCCTGCAATATGTGCCATATCTACCATGAGGTATGCACCGCAGGCATCTGCAATTTCTCTGAAGCGTTTGAAGTCTATGATTCTGGGATAAGCACTTGCACCGCATACAATCATTTTGGGCTTATGCTGCATGGCAAGCTCATATACTTTATCATAGTCAATTCTGTGTGTAACGGGGTCAACGCCGTATGAAACGAAGTTGAAATATTTACCTGAAATGTTAACAGGAGAGCCGTGTGTCAGATGACCGCCCTCAGAGAGAGTCATACCCATAACCGTGTCGCCGGGCTGGAGCATTGCAAAATATACGGCTGTATTTGCCTGTGCACCCGAATGGGGCTGTACATTCGCAAATTCCGCACCAAAGAGTTCACAAGCTCTTTTGATAGCAATACTTTCTACAACGTCAACATACTGACAGCCGCCGTAATATCTCTTTCCGGGATAGCCCTCAGCATACTTGTTGGTAAGCACGCTTCCCATAGCTGCCATTACTGCAGGAGAAACAATGTTTTCCGAAGCGATAAGCTCAATATTTCTCTGCTGTCTTAAAAGCTCGTCTTTCATACCGTCAGCGACATCTTTATCATATTTGCCGACAAAACCTATTGTATCCATCAAATCGTTATACATTGGCAAAACCTCTTTCAAAAAAATTTTCACATATATTATACACTATATTTCTATTTAAATCAACAATTTTATGAATAGGAATTTCTCACT
>DBXL01000186.1 GCA_002309275.1 Ruminococcaceae bacterium UBA1213
TATAGATGAATTTCAGTATCTTGTACAGTCGAATCCTGCATTTCCGTCCGTGTTTCAGGAGGTATGGGACGAAATTTTTATGCAGAAAAATATTATGGTGATTTTATGCGGTTTTCATATCAGCATGATGCTTTCCGAAGTCCTGAACCACAGCAGTTCCCTTTACGGCAGACGAACCGCACAAATCAGATTGCAGCCTTTGAAATTTTCCGAATTTTCACAGGCGTTTCCCGAACACTCCTTTGAGGACAGAGTAAAAATATATTCCGTGACAGTCGGTGTGCCGAAATATATTGAATTTTTCTGCAACAGCCGTTCCCTTGAAGAAAATATCCGATTGAATGTACTGAATAAATCGGGATTTCTGTATGAAGAACCTTTATTTCTGTTGGAGAAAGAAGTGCGTGAACCGCTGAGTTATTTTTCTGTCATGAGAGCGATTTCAATGGGCAATCACAAACTTTCGGATATTGCGACAGTTCTCGAAAGCAAATCAAACACTTTAAGTCCTTATCTCTCAACATTGATGAATCTGTTTCTGATTGAAAAAAGAGTTCCAATTACAGAGAAAGAACCCGAAAAAAGCCGTAAGGGACTGTATTATATAAGCGATATATTTATGGATTTTTGGTTTAAGTTTGTTTATCCGTACAGGAGTGAATTAGAACTTGACAATGTAGATTATGTCATTGACAGGCTGAACAACAATTTTATTGACCGCCATGTCAGTTTTGTTTATGAAAAAGTCTGTGCTGAAATATTCATACAGCTTTGCAGAGAAAAAAAGATTGATTTTCATATTTCAAAAATCGGCTCTTATTGGAACGGCAGTACAGAAATTGATGTCGTTGCAGTTGATAATCAAAGTAAAACGATATTTGCCGGAGAGTGCAAATTTCACGACACACCTGTTGATATAAGGGTATATTCTGCTCTCGTGGAAAAATGCAGAACAACTTCCGAATTCAGCTGTTATCGCATGATATACGGAATGTTTTCAAAAAGCGGATTTGATGAACGTGTTATTGAACTTTCAGAACAAAATAAAAGTATTATACTTATAAACAAAGAACAAACAATAATAATGGAGTAATTGAAAGTTGGGAGTAATGCTGAAACTGTTGCTAATTTTCCGATAAAATTTGGGAACAAGCAAATCAACAATCATTCTTTATCTTTGAGATAACGCTTTAACAAAAAAGTGCAAAAGTGAGGAAATGTATAAATATTATTTTCAAAACCGATATTTCTGTTACATAATTTTATTCCATAGCTTATTTCGGGATACTTTTCGCTTTCAATAAGCGTTGAAAGAGATTTTGATTTGTTATTTGCAGCTTTCACTTCAACAGGAATCAACTTTGTTTTGGTGCGTAAAAAGAAATCTTCTTCAAGAGTGGAATTTTCTTTTTTGTAGTAATACAGCTTACAGCCCGATTTAACAAGAGCTTCTCCGACAATGCTCTCATACAGACCGCCTTTATAAACATTCATATTTTTGTTTATACGCAAATCGTCCTGAGCTTCCTCGTCAAGCATTGCAATCAACAATCCGGTATCCTTGAAATAAATCTTGTATTTGGTATCATCATAATTTCCGCCAAGAGGCAATTCCGGCGACTGCATACAGTAGCATAGATTTATCAATCCGGCTTCATCAAGCCATTCTATACAGCCACGGTAGTCTTTAAATCTTGCACCTGATGCGACTTTTGAAATTTGAAATTTCTTATTTTCTTTTGCAAGCTGAACAGGGATATGACGAAAAATATTCAGTATTCTTGTTTTGTCCACACCGTCAGCATATTTTTTGATGTCCTCCTGATAGTCTTTCAAAAGTTGTCGCTGAATATCAAGAATACCCTCAAAAGTGCCTTTTTCGATATACTGTCTGACTACGGCAGGCATCCCGCCCAGAATACAGTAATCAAGGAACAGAGAATGATAAACATTCATTTCAACCGTTGAAAAAGGCTTTAATAAGTTCATATGTTCCAATATTTCATCTGCAGCAGAATCATATCCTTTTGTCCAGAGAAATTCCTCAAAATCCATCGAATACATTGTGTAATCGGTTTTATAGCCTACACTGTTGCTTTCTATTCTGTTGTAGTTGATACCAAGCATGGAACCGCTGCAAATAACATCGAATCTTCCGTCCATGCAAAAGAATTTCAAAGCTGTTGCTATTTCGGGAAAATCCTGTATTTCGTCAAAGAAAATAAGAGTTTCATTCGGAACAAATTTTTTACTGTTGTCAAGCAGAGAAATGCTCTTGATAATTTCATTCGTGGAATATCCTGATTCAGTGATAATTTTATATTTTGGTTCTTCAATAAAGTTTATTTCCACAACTTGCCTGTAATTTTCGTTTGCAAATTTCCTGACAGATTCTGTTTTGCCTACCTGTCGGGGACCTCGTATAATTAAAGGCTTTTTGTCGGAGTTATTTTTCCACTCCATTAAAAAATCGTCAATTTTTCTTTTCAAATACATATCAAATCACCTCAAACTGATTATATCCCAAAATGATGAATAATACAATACTTTAGCAAAAATAATAGCGAATATTTACTATATTATTACGATTTTATGAGGGAATATTTGATATATAAACACTATTTCATTAGGGAATATATCATTTATCAAGATTTTCCTGTTCAAGTTTGCAGTCATTTTCCAACATGAAATGGATTGTATCTTTAAATTCCGTTTCAAGCAGATTTTTTAATCGTACTCTGTCATTGTCAGTGAGTTTTTTTGTTTTTGAAATGTTTTCCTGCAGTGTGAGAGTGTCCATTTTATAAGGCTTGAATGAAATGCCGGTTTTCTTTCTGAGGTGCAGAAGAATATAAAATCCGCCTGCATCAATGTCGCCAAAATGATAGTACTCAGCATGGGGATTAAGGCTGTACATTTTACGGATAAATTCGCCTCTGTCATGATTATGGTATCCGCCGAGATATACAGCAAAAAAATCCTTATCGCAAAAAGCGTTGAATGTCGTAAGATTTTCAATCGTGATAACTTTACTGCCGTTCACTTTTATATCATCAATATTGTGAAGAAGTGATGATGATATGCCTATATCACCGTTTAATTTTTGCAGGTCGATTTTCTGACTGTCTATCGTGATAATGCCGTTGCCCTTAAAATAAACATGACCGGGATTTCTGATGATATTCAGTTCTTCAAGCACTGTGTCTTTAACGGCAAAATCTCCGTATTCAAACAGAATATTCACGATTTTACTCTTTATTTTTTCAAATGCTTTTGAATCGTGCAGTACAGCAGTTGAAAAATCCCTCTGATAAGTTTCTTTTTCAACCGCCGTGATTTTCGCAAGCACTTCAAGAATATTTTTGAACTCCTGAAAGTCACCGTCAAATTGCGGTATTTTTTTATTTTCGGCAAGTCTTTTCAACTGTTGACTGCAATATTGATCAAGAATATCATTACAGCCGATATAGCTTTTCAGCAGATGGGAAAGGCTGTTATTGATATCTTTTTTGGGAGTGCGTTTCAGAAATGAATATATTTCGGGTACAGCTGAAATATCAAGTGAAATGCTTGTTATAACACCGTTTTTTTGTTTTTTCATTGTAATGAAATGTTTGTTTTCCAATTCCGATACCGTTTCATTAACTGTTTTAAAAACATCAAATGCGGCACTGTCGGCATAGTCGGGAAACAACTTTTCGGGCTTTATTGAAAAAGTCTGTTTAACGAGATTCTCGCCTGTAAAAGTTTTGCTTTTTTCAAAGCTGTCCAAAAGCGTATCAAGAATTTTTTTGGTATAATTCATAGTGAAAACTCCTCAACTATGCTGCTGTAATCCTCTTTATATACCATCAAAATTTGGTCGGTACATTCTCCGATGATTTCAAGCCTTGATGACGGGGCGGCAAGTATCACCTGAAAATTCAGTTCCTTGAAAAACTGCATCATGCTTTTAATTCTTTCCTCGTCCATTTTATCAAAGGCTTCATCAAGAATGATAATTCGGATACTTTCCCCATAGTTGTATATCTGAGAGAAAGAGGCGGCTATTGCTACATAATAGGGTGTCTGCGTTTCGCCGCCGCTCTTTTCACGGTGTATATTGGAAAATTTCTGCTTTTTTCCGTTCTGGGAGATGACTTCTATATCATAATCCATGTAGTTTCTGTAATCAGTGTATTCACGGAGAATGTCATCACCGTTTTCATTGGATACAGTGAGTTTTGAAAAAAGTTCCTGCATTTCATCATGATATTTTTCTTCCAACTGATGTGAAAAAAGGCTTAAACCGCCTACATTGAATTCAGATGTTATCATCTCATAGAGATGTTTTTTGGAAACACTCGGACTTGATGTAAACTGATAACGGTCACCGCCATAGCTTATGGCACTTAAAGTTTTGTTGAGATTTCTGAAAAGGTCTTTTGCATTTTTGATGTTTTCACGCATTCTGTCCAGAAATGTTTCACGAAATTCCGTTTCACAGTTTTCCTGCATGACTTTTAACTTCTCTTCATATTCAATGAGATTGCTTTTTGTCAGTTTCTCGTATTCCGCAAGATAGTCTTTTATATAATCTTTTCCTGTACCAAGTTCACCGTCTTTATATTTACTCTGCAAAAGCGATAAATTATATATTTGCTGATTGAATGTATTATTAAGGGCAGTTCTCCTGTTCATGTAATTGGCACGTATCGTATCGGCAGATTTTGTTTTTTCGTTTTTATTATATTTTTCTTCCGCCTCTGCAAACTCGCTTTCATGTCCCGTACAGAGTTTTTCCAATGCAGTGACNNACGGATATTTTTTCATCTTTTTGAAGTGAAATGATACTTTTATCTGTATCATTCATACGAATCTCACATTCTGCAATTTTACTTCCTGCACTTTTTCGGCTGTTTTCCAATTCGCTTATTTTCTTTTGCAGTTTTTCGGATTGTGTGTGCAGCTTTAAAACAGTAGGATCGTTACGGGCATCTTTCAGACTTTTTTGCATTTCCGTTCTTTGAGCCTGCAATTCTTTGAAAATCCTTTGTGCAGAAATACAAGATAAAAGCGTATCAAAATTGCACTCTGAAAGTGAATTGATTTTTCTTTTCAGAATTTCCGTTTCAGCGGAAAGCTGTCTTTGACGGGCATATTTTTCTTCACGTTCCTTTTCCATCATTTCAAGCTGTTTCTGACGGGCATATTTTCCGATAAACGGCATACTGTAAACAGCGGGATTTATCTTTCTGAGAGCCTTTCCCTGATACAGCATACAATCCTTTGTGACGGCAATTTGATTTTGCTTGAGTTCATTGATATTTTCACAAGCGGTCACTCTGCCGAGAAGATAATTGGCATAGGCAAGGGCATAGCGGTTTTTGCTTGCAATAAACTGTGCAAGGCTGTTTTTTGGGGGAATAAGCGACATATCAAGGGCATTTGTATTGACAAGGGCAGCTGTATGTATATTCTTTTTATTTTTGTCATAGACCTGTGCGGCAATATCGTAATACTGCGGTTCAACGATAATATGAAAACGCTGTGTATTGAGATAGCCCTCAATGGCATTCTGCCATTTTGTATCGGTTATATCAAGCAAATCTGCAAATATCCTGACAGGTGAGGAAATACCCCTTTTATTGAATTCGTTTTCAATGGCATTTTTCAGCCTGACTGTATTGATATCATAATTCAATCGGTCA
>DBXL01000044.1:0-2061 GCA_002309275.1 Ruminococcaceae bacterium UBA1213
TTCTTTGTTTAATGCGATGCAAATTTTGAATGGAAGAAAAATCTGAGGTAGAATCCTTTCATCGTTCTCATTTTTCTTTATGAATAACAGAAGGTTTGTTCTGATTTGTTGATGAACAATCCACTAATTTGTCTTTTATATTTTCAACTTGCTATTTTCGATAAAAAGTGATATAGTATTTTTATGAAATAATTACCGTAAATGTCGATTACAATATAAGAAATGGTCAGTGATGATTATGACGATTAAGTTTTCTCGTGATATTTATTCAAAAGAAGCGCTTTTCAAAGCGGCGTACTATTATTGTGATAAAGCTTATTTTCACATTGACGCCGATAAAACCTATTTCTATGTATGCATAACTCCCAAGGACGGCGAAACTTCTATTCCATATGAGCAGGAATTTCAAAACAAAGCTGTTGAGTATATGAATCGACAGATAATCAACCAAAAGACAGGTCATATCAGAGAAATCATAATGGCAAGGGCGTTTGCTTCAACTGTTATTTTGGACGATAATGAGGATAGTGCCTCGTCACCCGAGACGGACGAGGAATCAGCAATGAAGGATTGGTTTGATGAAAACAGGAACTCTTAAATTATCAGGCGAACTGTTTTGTTTAAATGATATTGTTTCCGCAAAGAATGCGTTTTCCGATTTTGCGCTCATTAGGGTTCAGGAAAATGGAGGATATTATATTCTCACCTTTTCCGAGTGCAGGTATTCCATCGATGAAACGATAAAGGAATTTGATAACTATGTCATTTCACTTTCGGCTCAATATATGAAATTATGAAAACATTAATTGAAGCATTTATGATAACTATTTTGCTGTATATTGCCGTGAAGAGTTCTTTTTCTGATATTCGTCATGGAATCATCTCAAACAGAATGATGGCAATCGGCTTAGTTGCTTCAGCAGTAGTCAATATTCTATATTATTCTGTCTGGGGCAGAGAAATGATAATAAGCTATCTGATTAATCTCTTTATTGCGATGGTGGCAGGTATACTTCTGTATGCTTTGCGGGTATGGGCAGGCGGCGATACAAAACTCTTTATTGTGCTGGTATCGCTTATGCCGGCAGCTTATTATCATTCACATGAGGTTATTCCATCGTTATTTTCTCTTGCGCTGACTTTTGTTTCAGGGTTGCTGTTTATAATAGCAGAATCAGTTTATTTTTCCTTTTCCGGCGAAAAACAAACACAGCAGATTTCAAAAATCTCGGTAAAAACAGTATTGACTGTGTTTTCACGTTGCATAGCTATCTCATCCTACACTTTTATCGCAAACTTTGTACTGGATTACTTTTTTCCTCATTTCTATTACTCAGTTATTGTTGGTGTGGATATCCTGATTGTTCTGGCAATTAATAACATTAAGGAATTCAAGCTGAAATGGGTGTCTTTTTTTGTTTCAGCTGTCTGGATTGGTTACAGCATTCTGATGATGTTTGGGTCTATGTCTAAGTCCATCAGCATTTTCCCGTTTTTTGCGTCTATAATTGTTCTGCTTATCCGACAATTTGCGGCCCAATATAACTATAAAACGATTCCATCGTCACAAATCAAGAAGGGCATGATTCTTTCCTACTCTTCCGTTTATTCCTTTCTGCCTTATTCTAAGAAGTTCAAAGATTTACCGTTGATGACCACAGAAGATATAAAATCCCGATTGACCGATGCGGAAGCGGATAGTATTGTCAGATTAGGAAAGAAATACGAAAAATTCAAGGAAATCACCATCGTGAGAAAAGAGCCGTTTGCAATCTTTATTTCTCTTGGCATTTTGCTGTATTTACTGTTGGGGGTGAGATAATGGTTGGATATATCAGTGATTATCGTTATAAGTATCAGATGTTTGTGCTTTCAAAATCTCCGGAGTCCACGCTGATGTTGAGGAACAAGGACATTGTCGTTGGCGAATTGTCAAACAATTTCTTACATATTATTCCGGATAATATCATGGTAAAGCTGACCGATTCAGAGTTTTCTCGTATGTCTGAATTATCGGATTATGATATTATAGAAATTGATGACAGGGGAATTTATTATCAG
>DBXL01000044.1:2118-2339 GCA_002309275.1 Ruminococcaceae bacterium UBA1213
AACTGCGTAATGTGTCCGGCAAGTGAATCGTCTCGTCAAGGATGCTCAGATACTCCTGTTGATCGTCTTTTACAATACGTTCGTTACTTGCCTGATGACGTTTCTTTCATTACCATTACAGGTGGAGAACCGACATTGATCGGAACCGATCATTTCTGCTTGCTGTTAAAAGCGATTGCTGAAAAATACAGTCATACGGGAGTGTTGTTGCTTACAAATGG
>DBXL01000044.1:2493-3243 GCA_002309275.1 Ruminococcaceae bacterium UBA1213
ATAAGGATTGTGGTCAGCAAATTGAATTGTGACGATTTATCGGATATAGCCGATCTGATCCTATGCAGCTTTCCGGGAGTTAGTGTTGTCAACTTTATCGGTCTGGAAATGCGGGGCAATTGTGCAAAAAACAGCGAAAGAGTGATTATCCCTTATGAAACGGCCTTTCAGAAATCCAAACAGGCTATCAGAAAATTGGCGATTTCAGGGATAGATGTAGGTTTATATAATTTTCCATACTGCATGATTGATAAAGAATACTGGTATATCGCCAAGAAAAGCATTGCCGGCTACAAATCAAAGTTTTACGAAAAATGCGATTCATGCAGATTACGAAACGATTGCTGCGGAATATTTGAAGCGACTATGAAATTCTACCACCCTGAGGTTTACCCTGTTTCTTAGTGGCTTAGATGTTATGGGAGAATACCAGATGATCAACTACTTCAATTTTGAAAAAACGGATAACGGCTATTTAATTACAAATGATTTAGGATATTATTCCTTTATTTCTGAAGAAGTATTTGGGATGCTTCTCCGAGATTCTGTCCCTGATTCCATTCCGGAATACGCAGAGCTTTGCGAAAAATACTTTGTTTCGTCGGAGCATGAGGAAATATTTTCCCAGAATGCCGCCGACTGGCTCAGGTCGATCAAATCATATTGCTTCGGTTGTACAGCGTTACATATTTTTGCGGTTACGAATGCGTGCAATCTGAGATGCGTGTACTGTCAGGCTCATGTGGAATC
>DBXL01000025.1 GCA_002309275.1 Ruminococcaceae bacterium UBA1213
GAATGGCTGCTTCTGGACTTCGATCCAAAAAGACCGAGTGGTATATCGTCAAGTCAGGATCAGCTTGAATATGCTCATCAAAGTGCCTTGAAAGTGTATGCTTATCTGAAAGAATACGGCTTTCCTGAACCTATCGTGTCATTGTCAGGTAACGGCTATCATTTGCTGTATCGTGTGGAATTTTCAAAAACACCTGATAATATCAAGTTGATTGAAAATACGCTGAAATCCCTTGATATGCTGTTCAGCAACGAATATGTTGACGTTGATACGACTGTGTACAATCCTGCAAGGATATGTAAATTATACGGCACAGTAGCAGCAAAGGGTGTCAGCACACAGGAAAGACCTCACAGGCTTGCATATATTCTTAAAGAGCCGTCTGAACTGTCACCTATACCGAAAGATATCCTGCAAAGGCTTGTCAATGAAAATATACCGTCTGAACCGACTAAACAGGAATATAGGGGCAATAAATCAGCTTTTAATCTTATTGATTGGATACAAGAACATAATATCAGCATTACTCAAACGGCAAATTTTAAGAGTGGCGGAACAAAATATATCCTTGAAAACTGCCCTTTTGACGAAAATCACAAAGGCAAAGACGCTTGTTTGATACAATTTCCAAATGGTGCTATCTGTTTCAAGTGTCTGCATCAGTCATGTAGTAACCATACATGGAAAGATTTTCGCCTTTTGTATGAGCCTGACGCATATACCAAAGAAAATAATAACCAAAAGAGAAAAAACTCCAAAAGTAAGCCTGACAGCCCGTTTGATGATGATGGAACAGGTGAAATGACAATACATAATTTGGAAAACTATCTGAAAATAAAAAATATAACCGTCAGATACAATGAAATTCTTCATCGAACAGAAATGAAAGGCTTTATAGGTGAAAATCAAGAACAAATACTCGAAAATGCTCCTGCCCTAATCGAAAATGAACTTCGTTTCCTGCTGAATGGCTGTACACAACAGAGAATAAGCAGTTTTTTGAACGTCATTTCTTCCAGAAACAACTATAATCCGATTTTGGAAAAAATCACTTCAACAAAGTGGGACGGAAAAGACCGTTTGAAAGAAGTTTTCGACATTTTCAAAATCTCCGAAGAAGATACATTAAGCCGAACAATATTTAAAAAGTGGCTTATGATGTGCATTTGTGGGTTGCACAACGATATAAACCATCCGTTTTCTCTTGATATAGTTCTTGTTCTCAAGGGAAAACAGGGTGCAGGTAAAACAAGATTCTTTGAAGCACTGGCACTTAACAGCTTATTTTTCGGTGATGGTGTGATTATTGACACACGCAACAAAGATGACATCTATCAGAGCACATCAAAATGGATCTGCGAATTAGGGGAAATTTCTTCTACTTTAAAACGAGATATCGACAGTATAAAGGCTTTCCTGACACGTTCCATTGACGAATATCGTCTGCCGTATGGCAGAACGTCTATACAATATCCCAGAATGACAGCCTTTTGCGGTACAGTAAATGATGAAAAATTCCTGCTTGACCAGACAGGAAACAGAAGATTTGCAGTTATTCCTCTTGATGATGATTTTTACATAGATTATGAAGATATAAGAAACTTCAATTTCTTGCAGCTTTGGGCACAAATCAACGAAATTGTGCAGGAAAAAATCAAAGAAGGCTCTACCTATTCAAGTTGTTTCAGATTAAACCGTCCTGAACTTGAGGAAATGGATAAAAGAAACCGTGAACATACCAAATATTTACCTGCACAGCAGGAAATTGAAGATATTTTGTCGCTTGAAACTACTAAAAGCTACACAATCAATTATGAATATCAAACAATAACTGAATTCAAACAAAATTGGGATAGGGAACTCCATTCTTATAAAGCAGAGCAAATAGGCAAGGTATTTGAAAGTTTAGGCATAAAATACGAGAGAAAAAGAGTAAATGGAATAGTACAAAAACTTCGCAAGCTGCCTGTTAGGACATGGAAGAGTCTTTCCGAAATCTTTACCTCATCTATTGAAAAAAAAATTAGCACGAGATAATCTGAAATCTCGTGCTTTTTTTATTTTATGTATGATTGCACACAATTAGTGTGTGTACGGTTGTGTACGGTTGTGTACGGCAAAAAAACAGCTAACCGTACACAAAAAAATTCAGTATTTATCAGTGTTTCAAGGCATTTGTGTACGGTGTGTACGGTAGTTCTCTATATAGAGTATATTATAACTATTATTTAATACCTATTTTTTTCGCTGATTTACTCCTTTATGTATTATATATTTTCAATATACTCTATTAGAGAGAGGGGTAACCGTACACAATATGGCTGAAAGCCGCATGAATACTGGATTTTTTTGTGTACGGTACGTTTTTTTGTACCGTACACAAAAACGCTGAAAGCCGCATAAATACTGGATTTTTTTGTGTACGGTTCTGCCGTACACAACCGTACACACCGTACACACACATAATGTGTTATATTGTTGTTTATAGTTTGGGGATGACAGATAGAAAATGCCAAATGTTCAGTATTTATTGATATGCAAGTATAGATTTTGTATATACAAAGTACATCCAAAATCGCTTGGTGGGGAAAAATCCCCACACTCCTTGATGTCGCAAACGGCAACATCACAATCGTTATCACTCACCATGCAGCATATTTCTTCCTT
>DBXL01000092.1 GCA_002309275.1 Ruminococcaceae bacterium UBA1213
AAAATATGGTATTTTGCTTTAAGTATTGTCGGTATTGTTTTGCCGTTATCCATACCTATCTTGAATTTGTTCAATGACTCCTCGTATGTTAAGTTGCTGATAACACTGGTGTCTGTTTTCACGTCATTTGTGACTGCATTGCTTTCCCTGCTTAAATCTCACGACAAATGGATCAATTACCGTTCTGTTGCGGAGGCTCTTCAAACCGAACTGACCTTGTACATATCAAAATGCGGTGATTACGCTGACTCCACGCAAGAAGAAAGAAATCAGCTTTTTGCCGAAAGAATAGAAACTCTCATGGGAAATGAACATATCAAGTGGATAGGTATCGTCAATAAGAAATCCGATGACAAAAAATCAAATTGATTTCACGGAGATTTGCGTTATTTTATTCTGTAATATACAGATATAAGAAAATGACAGAGGGTATAAATTGTATCCTCTGTCATAACTTTTTATAGACGTTGCCCTGTTAAATAAAAACTTCATATTATTTTTTCGTTATCACAAATCGATTTGTGCATATTGATATTATTGCAAAATAGTGTTATAATCATAAAAAGTCTGAAATTACGAAAGTATAAATTTCAAATTGAGAAAGGGGAAATAAAATCGACCTTTTCGGGATGATTTTACTGTATATGCCATGGAAACTTTCAAAATCATAAGTGATCCGTATAAAAAAGAAATAAAATTTGAAACCGTTGTGAAAGAAACAGGGGAAACAATACCTGTTACCCGAAATGATAATAGCAATCTTGTCAGTGATGAGTTAGTTCATGGATTTTTCCCTTACAATGTCAAAAAAATTATTGATGAAATATATGACATGAAACACAAGCAAGGTCAGCAGATCAAGATCAGGTTTGAAGGTACAGCCGATGATTATAATGCTCTGAGAAACTTGTGTTCAAGGGAAAAATATGCCGATAAAATAGAACTGCTGGCTCAAAAGAAGTATTTGAACAGTGCAAAAGACATACTGCCAAAGATTTCGGAAATTTTTGAAAAAGTCAAACCATTGGTAGATGATACAATTTTCTCGGACGAAAAATTTAAAGCAGATATGCAAAAATTAGAAGATACTGTCAACAGGCAGATGGTACCGATATGTGTTATCGGAAATTACAGTTCGGGAAAATCTACTTTTGTCAATGCACTTATCGGCAGAGAGATACTTCCAAGCGGTGATGATCCTGTAACCGACTGTGTTTACAAGATAACACGTTCTCCGGATAAAGAATGCGGCTGGGTACAGTTTGAATATAAAGGTCAAACTGTAAGATTCTTGATTAATAATGATCGTCAAGATGGTTTTATATCATATAATCAGAATATATCCAGTGATAAGTTTTTGTCAGGTTTGAAGAAAAAATTAGATTCCGATTCCTCAAAATCAGTCTGTTTCAGAATACATACTCTCCTTTTTGCGATAGAAGAATATAAAAAGCAAGCAAAAAATCATGATACCCAATCGGATATCTCTTCACTGATTCAGATATGTATTCCATTCAGTAAAGAAGGCGTGCTTTCCGAATCAAAGTGTGATTATGTTATTTTTGATACGCCGGGTGAAAGTTCGGCATCCAATGAATATCATTCCGATGTACTTCAGAAACAAATGCAGTCACTTTCAAACGGTCTTGTATTATTCATCACGGACAGCCGTTCACTTGATAAGGTGTCAGAGGAAAATCTGTGCAGGAAATTAATATCTATGGACAGCATTGATGAACGGTTTACAATGGTGATAGTCAATCGTGCCGATTCCGCCAATTTGCCGAAAGACGGATTTGAGGATAGTGATATCGAGGAAAAACTTGGACAGGCTGTATGCAGTACACTTCATTCAAACCGTATTTTTTATGTATCATCTATTTTGGGACTTGCTTCCAAGCAGAACGGAAAATTTATCGATGAATACTACCAGAATGTATATGACAAAGAAATCCGAAATTATACCGATTCAAATGCTCGGAATATGAAATCTTTGTATCGTTATAATATCATTCCCGAACAGATAAAGGAAAATTGTGATGAAATGTCGGAAGCCCAACCAAACAAGCTATTTGCCAAAAGCGGACTTTTCTGGATAGAGCAGGAAATAAAGCAATTTGCCGAAGAATACTCTCCCTATGACAAGTGTATCAGGTCAAAAGTTTTTCTTGAGGAAATCATAGAGAAAACCTTATCTCTTACAAAAGAGAAGCAAAAAAAATTTGAAGCGTCAAAGGCGGAACTTGATAAAAAACTCAAAGAAGAAGCAGAGAAGAATATCAATGATCTTCGAGGTACTGCAGTATCATTTTGGGATAAATGTGGACAAGAGATTTATGTTATAAAAATGGTCGAAAAAATGAAGTTTACAGAAATAGAGCAAAGTGAATTTCAAGGATGGTATGATGACATACTGAGTTCTTTTCAGTCGTACAAAGGATATAATTCACTGAAATGTGCAAAAGGAGAGAATTTCAAAGAACGCATGGACAATAAGAAAAAGCTGAAAGAGCTTTCAAAAGACATAGAATCCCAAGTATCTGCTCGTCTTTTTAAAAAAGTAAAAAAGAAATTCAATCACGAAATTGATAATTATAACAATCGTTTGTATCAAGCGTCAAAAGCATCGTTGACAGATATATCCGAGAAATTAAAAAAGGAGCTGATAGGTGCAATCACTTGTTCGGAGGGACTTTCTCATGAGAAAAAATCTGAACTTGAAAGAATAGTGGCAAATTATGAAAGACTGCAATTTCAGAAAAAAGCCGATACGGCATTTGATATCAACAATTTGAAGCAGTATAAATTTAAAATAGGAAATCTTAAAATCGGCGAGAAAGATTCTCTTAATCTGAAAAAGCTCACATCAACGTATAATAGTGAAATGAAGAAAAATATAAACGATATTGGCAAAAAGCTAGCATATAGTCATGTAATGGTATTTGTCGAATGGCGGAACAGATTGCTGCAATTACTGGGGGACAATATTGTAGAGATCAATCCGGATTTAAGAGAACTTAACGCTGAAGTCAATGCTCAGAAGAAAGAAATTGAAGACCTGAAATACAAGGGACAGCGTTTGGAAAAATATAAAAATCAAATAGAATCTCTGATGGAATGGAGATAAGAAATGGAGGTATCATTATGGGTTTGATAACAACTATCGGTTCAAAAATCAATAATAAAATCGGTGACAGTATTGCAAAAAAATCGGCACTGAGTCCCCAACAGCTTAATGAAGTGGCAGAAAAAAGGCAGGCTTATCTTTTGGAAATGCCCTCGCCTGATGATACGGTTGCCCGTGAAATGACGGAAAAAATGCTGGCTGCAAACAGTATTGAGATTTTCAATGCCTATTTGCCGCAGTTATCGGCACTTTATACACCTATTGCAAAAGATGATTTCGACAGTGACTATAATACAAGGTGCTTTAACATCACCAAATGGGTGACGGATAAGAAAGAAAACAGCATTGAAAAACTGATGAACGTATATGCAGTTTTGTCTGATGAAAACTGCAATATCGCATTGATATTCCGTCGTACCTGTAAAGTTACGGAAGTTTATCTTGCGGTGACAAATATCGAAAATGCCAATAATAACAGTGATGCAGATACATTTGCAAAGCGTTTGTATGAAGCCGTAAAAGGCAATTTTCCGGGTACGGGATTCGGAAAGGACTTTGTAAGAGGCATACCGCCTTTTTTGAACAATGATATTCCTTATTCCGTTGCTTCTGCCTCAAACATACCTGCACTGAAATCCGAAAAGTTTGTCAGTCAGACAATAGAAAAACTGCTTGACGGGATAGTTCCGAATAATCGTAAAGAAGAATATACTCTGATTCTCCTGGCATCGCCTATCAACGATGTCGAACAGCGTAAATTCAGGCTTGCACAGATCTATTCCGGATTAAAGCCCTATGCTGCATGGCAGACAAATTTCACTGTCACGGAAATGCATACACAGGGGTCATCGGCAACGGTAGGAGTGAATGTCGGTGCAAGTGCAGGAATACAGAACGGACAGACGACATCTTCTTCCGGTTCAAGTTCTGTTTCAGACAATAAAAGTGTTGCCAATGCCAAATCAATCAACAAAAGCAAATCAAAAACGAAAAGTGTGAATGGTACAGTTGAGGCAGGAGTAAATGCCGGATTCGTTAAAGCCGGTGGTTCTGTCAGTACAGGCACTTCCGACACGGAAGCTGTACAGATTGCAAAATCAGTAACAGAAACGCTCGGTAAAACGATAACCAATACGCTTTCAAAAACAGCTGGGATTATGAGCAGTACAAGTTTGGGAATGAATTTCGGAATGAATTTTGCCCGTTGTGCAAATGTCAGTGCGGCTATCGGAAAAAATGAAGGTATCGTGCAGTCTTTTGAGAATTATAATATTCAGCACGCTCTGGAACTGCTTGAAGAACAGATGAAACGCTTTGAACAAAGCACCGCTATGGGAATGTGGGATTTTGCGGCATATGTCCTTTCGGAAGACAGAAACGTGGCAAACAATGTGGCACACACTTATTTGTCGCTGACACAGGGCGAAACGTCCTATATGTCAAGTTCAGCCGTTAATCTCTGGCGTGGTGATCAGGAAAATTCCGATATATATGCAAAAACCATATGCAGTTATCTGAGAGAATTGCGTCACCCTGTATTCGGACTGAATCCCGATATTGTCGGCACAGAAAATGGCAGGGATTATCAGGTATATCCTACGGCTGTCACGGCAACAACAAGCCTTTCGGGAAAAGAACTGGCATATTCACTGAATTTTCCGCAAAAATCCATTGTCGGATTCCCTGTTATTCAGTGTGCCGATTTCGGACGCAGCATATCAAAATTTGATCTGAGCCGGGACAGCGGAAGTACGATCCGTTTAGGCAAGATATTCCATATGCTGAATGAAGAAAACACAAAGGTTGAACTTTCGGCTGATTCTCTTGCATCGCATACGTTCATAACAGGCAGTACGGGAGCAGGAAAGTCCAATGCAGTATATCAGATACTGAATGAAGCTTCGGAAAATCATATTCATTTTCTTGTCATCGAACCTGCCAAGGGAGAATATAAACATATTTACGGTGACAGAGCCGATGTGTACGGAACCAATCCGACTGTAACACCGTTGTTAAAAATCGATCCTTTCAGTTTTCCGAAAGAGATACATATTCTTGAACATCTTGACGGCTTGATTGAAATTTTCAATGTTTGCTGGCCCATGTATGCGGCAATGCCTGCTGTATTGAAAAATGCTCTTGAACTGTCATATGAAGACTGCGGCTGGAATTTAGCAGATTCTGTCAATCCGTATGGCGAAAAGCTTTATCCGACTTTTGAAGATGTCATACGGAATATCAAAAAGATTATTGATTACAGCGATTACGATGCAGAAAATAAAGGAGCATATAAAGGCTCTCTTATCACAAGACTGAATTCTTTGACGAACGGAATCAACGGAATGATATTCTGTTCTGACGAGCT
>DBXL01000027.1:0-455 GCA_002309275.1 Ruminococcaceae bacterium UBA1213
AACATGGCATTGTTTATTTTATATGTTATGCTTTCGATACCGCTGCCCCTGCATACAACGGGAAAATTTATCGTAGGATACCACACTGCACGGAGTTTGAAAGTTTTATCGTCTGTACCCACACGCTCAACGCTCATAGACTCAATACCCATACTGTTGACACCTGACATAGTGAGTTCGGAAAGTCCGACAGTATTTTCTTCTGTCAATTCAGCGGCATTCACGATTAATGCAAATGACTTTACAACGCTTGTTTCAGTTTGTGAGGGTACGGAATTATCATGGATAATCGGCTTTTGGCTGTTCATATTTGACGCAACAGCAACACCCGTTACAACCAATACACAAGCCGCTGCTGCGGAAACGATTTTGATAATCTTTGACTTTTTCGGCATAGTAACAACTTCCTTTCTGTTTTTGTCGGCTTCAAGAGCCGCTTTCACGGCATTTTCAAC
>DBXL01000027.1:590-760 GCA_002309275.1 Ruminococcaceae bacterium UBA1213
TCGGCAATTTCCTGTAAAGTGAAGTTTTCATAGTAATATAGATAGATGACCGTTCTGTAATTTTCGGGCAGGCTGAATATTTCTTCAAGCACATTGTCTTTTTCCTGCGAGGGCGTGTTTATGTAATCATCAAGGGGTTCTGTCTGTGTACGCTTTTTATGCCTGTATAA
>DBXL01000027.1:786-14239 GCA_002309275.1 Ruminococcaceae bacterium UBA1213
CAGGGGTGCATTTTTCGTTACAAGCAGAATGCTGACTTCCTGTAAAATATCCTCTGCATCATGGTGACTGCCTGTATTCTGATAGGCTATCCTGTATATCATGTCTGCATTTTCACGGACAGCACTTTCTATCAATGCAGAACGTTCTTTTTCGCCGGCGAGATTGCTTTTCAAGTGAAAACCTCCTTTCACTTATATAACGATTGGAAATATATGTTTTCGTGCAGGCAGAAAAAAAAATTTTCTCCTTAAATCAGACAAGGACAAATCTGATTTAAGGAGAATGGAAATATGTATCTGTAAAAACAAGCATAAGGGGGTATATATATATGCAGTTTCCGCAAATACATTCAGGGAATGTCTTTACACAAATCCCGATTAAAGTTTTTGATTGCTTCCCTCTGCCTATATAGATACATGAAAATGCAAAAGGTTCAAAATTTTTTTAATTTTCCAAATTATTTTTTATTCCTATCAGGCACTTTCCCAGATATACTTCCCCGTCAGGCTGATTGCGATACCATTTTGTATCCTCTATTCCGCTGTCCGCACTTATTGCAATATCCTCATTTAAAATATTGATTTCTTCAAGTTCAAAACAGTTTTTAAAAGTGCCTTTTTCAATCACTTTGACATTTTCGGGAATGGTGATACTTTCAAGATGCGTATAATTCCAGAAAGTTTCTTCGCCGATAGTTTCCAGGCTGTCAGGCAGGGTGATACTGAATTTTACACCTGAATCATACTGACTGATTTTATTGGCAGACATATCAATATCTGTATAATCGCTTAAAGGCGAAAGGCTGTCATAAAGACCTGTTTCAACAAGTTCGTCTTTCATATCCAGCGGTACTGTGAACGAATATAAAATATTGGAATGCGGTTTTTCAATGCTTAGCCATGTATTTACCGCAAAGCACCAGAAAAATGTTTTGTTTATATCTTTTACTCCGTCACATACTTTTATATTTACTTTTTTCATTTCCGGCATATCTTCATATTTTAATTTATACGAATAATACCAATAATTGATATTATTATAAAAAAGGTCTATTTCTTCGAGTGCATTACAGCCTCCAAAGCTGTCGCCCACAAACTGCATATACGGCGAAAAATGTATTTTTTTAAGCTGTTTGCAGTCTTTGAAAGCATCTTTTTCTATGCTGACAGGGGCATTTTTAAAGTCAAGTTCCGTTACTCCCGAATTACTGAATGCATCTGTGGAAATTGTCTGAAGCTTATCGCCGAATGTCACGTTTTCAATCGGGCATTTCTCAAATGCCGACATTTTCACGGCTTTCAGATTTTCGGGAAATTCAACCTCTTTCAGATTACTGCACCATTTGAATGCAAATCCTTCTATGATTTCAACATTTTTTCCCAGAACCGCTTTTTCAAGGTTCATGCAGAATTCAAATGCACAGGAAGATATTTTTTTCACGCTGTCAGGCACAACAAGACTTTTGATTGACATATTGTCATGGAATGCAAAATTCCCTATTTCCGTCACAGGAATATCCTCTATAGCATCGGGTATCACTATATTTTCATCAAGGCTGTTGTCGGGCTTTACCTGCATAAGCACAGCCTCATTGACTGACGGATAAATCACATATTTATAATTTTCATCTTCCAGATAATAGTATTCCGAAAAATCCCTCTCAGGCTCTGAACGCTCTACTTCAATATACTCTATATCATGCACAGTACTTGTGACTATTTTTTCAACTTCTTTTTCTACTTCCTTTTCGACCTCTTTTTCAATTTCAATTACGCTCGTTTCCTTTACAATCTCTTTTACAATACTTGTTTCCTTTATTATCACGGGAGGAATGCTTTTTTCAAGAGAGCTTTCTATATAACTCTCTATAATCTCCTCCGCAACACTTTCGGCAGAGCTTTCAAAAGAGCTTTCAACCGTCTGAACGGTTTCGGAAATCAAAGATGACTGCACATCATTCACGGTATTTTCAGACATCGGCGAAGATGACGTGACAAGCACCGTACAGGCTGTTATCACTGCTGCGGCAGACGTGCCGACAGAAATTTTTGTGGCGGCGGCATGGCTGATTGTATGGGCTGTCACAGAACTGAATGCCGATGAAATGGCTGTACTTGTAACATTGCCGGCAGTACAGGCAACCATATTAATGGCACTGCAAAGGCTTTGAGGCACTTCCGCTGTCGCCGAAACGTATGATATAATATTGCCAAGCCCTGAAAATATGTCAATGCCGTAAAGCTTTATTCCATACTTTTCATACGACTTCAATTTCTTTTCAAGCGTTTTTCTTGCATAATTCAAACGGCTTTTTACGGTTCCCGGACTGATTCCAAGCTCCTTTGCAATCCTCTCAACAGGCATATCACAGTAATAATACATGAAAATAACCGTTTTGTGCTTTTCCGAAAGCTCCGATATTGCCTGATATAAAATTTTATTTGTTTCCCCGCTGTCCAGATGCTCACATGGCAGTATTTCTGTAAAATCCCCTGTTTCCGTGTTTGCCATCATCTCTATTCCGCTCTCGTCTGCATTGTCCGTCACATAGTCGTGACGGTCCCTTAAAAACTTTCTGCACTTATTCACAGTCACAGTCTTTAACCATGAATGAAATGATTCAGGGGATTTGAGTGAAGATATTTTCTCCATTACTGTCACAAATACGTCATGTGTAATATCCTCCGTTTCATGCTCATCATGTATGAGATTCTTTACAACGATATATACTTCTCCAACATACATATTATAAAGCTGTTCCCATGCGGTTCTATCGCCTTTTTGGGCAGTTATGACCGTTTCTGTCACATTCATTCCAAATTCCCCCTTTTTTTCTTATATTACAATTATATTAGATTGTGCCAAAATATACAATAGGTATAAAAAAAATTCCTGTACAGAAATTCACCGTACAGGAATTTTTTCATAAATTTTTTAAGTAACTCATGAATTCTTTTTTATTATCAATGGCTTTTGTGGTAGGTCTGCCGAGGTCACTTCTCGCACCAATGGAACTTTTTACTTCTATGAAACTCAGTTCACAGCGTTTTTTAGCTGTAATAAGCTCCCTGTCAAGTTCATCAAAGCTTTCTGCACAGACTGCATTCGGATAACCACAGGCTTTTGCAATCGCAACAAGGTCTATTTGTGAAGCTACCGTAGGCATACCCCCTACTGTTTCATGTGCTCCGTTATTAATCACAATGTGAACAAGATTTTTCGGCTTGTTGGCACCTATCAAAGCCATTGCACCCATGTGCATAAGCACCGCACCGTCGCCGTCTATGCACCATATTTTGACATCAGGTTTATTGACGGCTACACCCAATGCTATGGAAGAACTGTGTCCCATAGAGCCGACTGTCAGAAAATCATATTGATGACTTTGCCCGTTGGAAGTCCTTATTTCAAACAATTCACGGCTTGCCTTGCCTGTTGTCGAAATAATCGGATTTTCTCCGCTGACCTGCGTTATATGCCTGATTATCTCCTCACGAAGCATTGTATTTTCATTTTTATACTCCACTTTTCCGTCATAAGTCAACGCATCTTTTCCTATAATAAATGCCACGTCTTTTCCCTGTGAGAGAACTTTCTCAAATTCAGCCATCGCATTAGATACTTCTTCATCAGAAGTATCTTTATTTATTATAAATGTACTGATTCCCATATCTTCAAGCAGTTTCACCGTCACTTCTCCCTGATAGATATGCTGGGGTTCGTCATGTATGCCCGGCTGACCTCTCCAACCCACAATGAATATTACAGGAATTCCATACACCTTTTCATTCAGCAAAGATGCAACAGGGTTTATAATATTTCCCTCGCCTGAATTCTGCATATAAACTACCGGCACTTTACCTGTTGCAAGATGATAGCCTGCTGCAATCGCCGTGCAGTTGCCCTCATTTGCCGCAATGATATGATGTTTTGCGTCTATGCCGTATGTATTCATAAGATAATTGCAAAGTGCCTTTAACTGACTGTCAGGCACTCCTGTGAAAAAATCTGCCCCTGTTATTTCTGCCAACTTTTCCGCTTTCACTTCATTCCCTCCTTTACAATTCATCTATCAATGTAATAATATCTTTTATCGGCAAAAGCCTTTCATCAACTTCTTTTGCCCTGTGATAACGGAGAATATCTTCCGCTGTTTTCTGCATGGCAGGAAATGCCGACCTTGTAAGCTGATTCGCATATATTACTATATTTACTCCATGTTCTGCCAGTTCTTCTTCCGTAATAGAATCAAAACTTGACGGCACTACTACAATAGGCGTTTGTTTATTTTCCCTGCGGAACTCGTCACAAAAGGCAAGTATCTCATCAGGCTCTTTTTTCCTGCTGTGTATCATGATACCGTCAGCACCTGCATTCACATATGCATATGCCCTTTCCAGAGCGTCTTTCATGCCCTTTTCCAATATAAGACTCTCTATCCTTGCAATTATCATAAAATCTTCTGTAAGCTGTATATGCTTTCCTGCCGATATTTTATCACAGAATTCTTTGATACCTGCCTGTGTCTGTTTTACCTCCGTACCGAAAAGACTATTCTTTTTAAGCCCTTTCTTATCTTCTATAATTATCGCACTGACTCCCATTCTTTCAAGCGTTCTTATATTATACACAAAATGCTCTGTCAGTCCGCCTGTATCACCGTCAAGTATAATCGGCTTTGTTGTCACTTCCATTATATCATCTACTGTACGAAGCCTTGACGACATATCCACCAATTCTATATCAGGCTTTCCCTTCACCGTACTGTCACAAAGACTGCTCACCCACATTCCATCAAACTGGTCAAGCCTGCCGTTATTTTCAACAACCGTCTTTTCTGCAATAAGCCCTGTTAAACCGCTGTGTGCCTCTATTATCTTTACTATCGGGCATATATCAATAAGTTGTTTCAGCCTTTTCCGCCTGTATTCAGGCATGGAAAGCTTTTCTCTTAAAAGCTTTTCCGCCTTTGTAATTTTTTCGCTGTGGGTATAGGGAATGTCAACTACTTTTCCACCGTATTCCGAAACTTTTTCTATAACGTGCAGTCTTATTGCAGACATTACTCCTGTTTTCCAGTTATCCCCATGAATGATATAATCGGGCTTTATCTTCTCTATCATATCATCATAAAGCATATCATTCTGTATCATAACCTCCTCTACTCCCTCAATAGAGCGGTAAAGCTTTATTCTTTCCTCCTGCGAGAGCGTGGGAAATTTATTGTATCTTATAAGAGCCTTGTCGGACAATGCACCGATTACCACTTTTCCAAGCTTTTTCGCTTCGTTGATGATATTCAAATGCCCTTCGTGTATTATGTCGGTACAAAAACAAGTATATACCGTTTTCATGTTTTTTCTCCTTAATCGCTGTATTTTACGGGAACTGTCACTCCGCATTCCTTGAGTGCCTCTCTGAAAACTTTGAAAAATTCATCAATATCTCCTTTATCTATCGCACCCAATGCACAAAGCCTGAAAGTATTTGCAGTACTTATCTTTCCGGGATATATCGTAAATCCTCTTTCATAACAATAGTCATGGACTTTTTCAAAATTCCAGCATTCATCATCAGGGTAAATGGCAGATGATACAAGCCCTGCTCTTAATTCCGGCTTTATCACCTGACGGAATCCCAATTCATCAAGCCCTGCATTTATCGCATTGAAAACTCTTGTATGCCTTGCCCATTTAGCCTGTTCGCCCTCATTCCAATATTCCTTTAAAGCCTGCACCGTTGCATAAATTGTCTGTACGGGAGGAGTGAAATGCATTTCGCCTGTTTTTCTAAAGAAATCATACTGCAAAAATAAATTGCAGTAATACGAGCGTTTCGGATAGTCTGCACTTTTTTCGATGATACTCTTATTTCCCACTACAAAGCTTAATCCCGTAAATGACATAAGCCCTTTTTGTGCAGATGCCATGCAGAAGTCTATATTATCTTCCTCAATATTGATAGGTCGCATAGCGTAAGTGCTTGTTGTATCCACTGTAAATACTGCATTGTATTGATGAACCAATGCACCTATCTCTTTTATGGGATTGAGTATGCCTGTACCCGTTTCATTATGAGTGGTATGCACAAGGGCGATATCGGGATTTTGTTTCAGCGTTTCCTCAATTACATCAAGATTCGGTATCTCATCAACGGGAAATGCCAAATTGATATGTTCCAGACCGTAATATTGACATATCTCCACAGCCCTCGAACTATATGCACCGTTATTGATAACTAATATTTTTTTGCCCTCCGGCAAAAGAGAATTTAAACATACATCTATATTGATAGTCCCCGAACCGCAGAAAAGTACCGCTGTATATTTTTCGGTATCGCCATGTACGATTTTTACAAGGTCATCTCTTATCCCTTTCATTAAGTTTCCAAACTCTTTTTCTCTCGGGCATATATCCGGCACGACTTGTGCATATTTTACCGTGTCGGTAGTCGTTGACGGTCCCGGATTTAAAAGAATATTTCTTTTTACACTTTCCATGTTACCCTCCGTTATAACTGCTGTCGATTTTTTTCAGTTCCTCAAACGTATCTATCTCAATAATATCTTCATCAAAGCATTCTCTTATCTCTACTTGATAATTTTCCTTACAGTATTCAAGAGGCACTTGCTCCCAATAGCATTGTTTTTCACTTTCAAATATCCTTTGAATATCGTCTGAAAGCTTTTTTCCGTCATCTTCACTCCAAAAAGATATTCCCACCATCTGCCAGCAGTCATCTCCGCTGACTTTTTCTTTAGTGATAATGCCGTCTGTCACCTCAAAGCACCAATCATTGGTATGATTCTTTTTGATTGCAAGAAAATCCGATGTATAGTGATACGGCACGATAATTTTTTCATTGCTGATAAGCAGGTCCGCTTCAAAAACATAGCTGTTACAAAGCAATTCCCTTGCACAAAAAGCAGAGGATATATTATTGGCTGTATGATACATAGGGTTATCAATGAATTTTATCATCGGATACTTGCTTAAAAGCTCGTCAAACTTCTCTCCGAGATAGCCACGCACGATATATATATCATTGATTCCTGCACGAATACAGGCATCCATCAAACCGTCAATTATTCTCTTTCCGTTGACGCATACAAGAGGTTTAGGAGTATGCAGGGTTACAGGCACAAGGCGTGAACCAAATCCTGCCGCTATAAATACAGCACGTTTTGCACGGTACGGCTCAAGGGCTTCCAGTCCCTTTTCCGTGACTGCCCCGTTTTTTATAAAGCCCTTTTCAGATAAAAATTCAATCTCATCACTAAAAGTAATTTCTTTATGTTCGGCAAGCCCTGCCAGAATTTCAAATTGTTTTCTTGTCAGTTTCATATTTCCCCCTAAAATCACTCGACAGTTTCCTTAACTTCTGATATGTTTTCTTCTTTTGTCACTTTCTCCTTTTTCTTCCAAAACTTCTTCTTTTTATTTTTAGTTTCTTCTTCGGCTGTTTCCTGCTCTTTACGGGCTTTTTCAAGAATCTCTGCACGCTTATTGATAAGATAATCCGTTATCACTTCGGCAGATTTTCCCTGATATGCCCAAGTTTCCTTTCGGGCATTCTCAATAGCCTCCATGTGCGAGCCGTCGTTCATAACCGTGTCAATAAGCTCTTTTATATTTTCAATATTATCTTCCGTAAGCTGTCTGCCGATTTTTTCAAGAGTCGTAAAAGTCCAGAGTTCCCCGTCTATCCAGCAGGCATCATAAGGCGACCTGTCAAATGACGTATCCGCATATATCACAGGCTTGTTGAAAATAAGAGCATATTCAAATATTACTCCCGAAAAATCAGATATTAAAATATCCGAACGCCTCAAAACTTCAAAATTGTCATTGTCCCTGTTCCATTCCAATCCGTCACTTTCGGGATATTCCTGCATAAGCTTTTCCATCAGTTCCTTTTCCGAGGTGAATGACTGGGGGTGAGGGCGGATTATAATGTGATAACCCGTTTTTTTGAGAGCGTCAATGATACTTCCCCCGTATTTTCCAAAAATACTGCTTTTTCCCCATGAGGGTGCAAGCAATACTGTGGTTTTGTGTTCGGGGAGCGGTTCGGCATTTTCAAGGCGTTTCTGCATGGAATCAAGCCATGTAAGACCGCCTAATAAAAGTTCCTTTGCCGGCAGACCACGCTTCTTTTCCAATTCCCGTATCTGCTCTATCTGATAATCTCCCGAAAGCAGTACAGCGTCATAATAATCTATGCCAAACATACGGTATATCACTATGTCACTTGACGCATGGGGAATATGAACATAATATTTGACATTCTGGGAACGCTTCCATTGATACACGTCAAGTCCGGGAGTGGTGGAAAGCATTATATCTGCTTTGAGATAGTTGAGCTTTCCGAAAGCAACGTTTCCTTCACCAATAAAAGTGCAGGTGACATATTGATATTCTTTTTCCAGTGCGGGATCATCGGGAGAAGCTGTCAGATAGCTTAAAGGCTGCTGACGGCGTTCAAATTCATCGCATATCGGTTCAAATACATTCCAGTAACGCTTGCTGTCGGAAAATATGACAAACGGGATATAATCATTCATATCATTTTTGGCTTTTGCACCGCCTGTCAGCCAGAACTGCATTTTTGAGAATAATACCCTTAAAAGATATACCGCTGCACCTGCTATGCCTATCAGAATGGTGAAAAGCATACTTCCCGTACCGGGATCGATGTATAAATTCATGTTGAAATCTCCTTTTAAGAAAGTCGCAAATATTAATGGAAATCAAGCTTTTTCCAGTTGCTCAGGTCAAACAAATTATCATGCACAGAGTACCACTGGGCAGGCTCGAAAACATTTCCATTGTTTTCCTCAATATCCCACAGCTCCGATAAAATAAGATGCTGTTCCCCCTGCTTGGCATCACTGTTGATAGGCTTTCCTGTAAAGGGATTGACGGGATTGGAAACAATTCCTTTAAGGGCGATTGTCGGAGTATCGGCATTTGTCATAAATGACATATCCGTTTTAAAGCCTTTGCTGTTGAAGTCCTTCACGAGAAGAAGCGGGTTATAGTCCAGAACGTCTTTAATGTCATTAGAAGAACCGTCAAAGTCGATTACCATATCATCAAAACTGCACAAATCAGGTGCTCCGTGGTCGGCAACAATAATGATTCGTGTATTGTCATAAACACCGTTTTCACGCATATAGTCAAACCATTCTCCCAATCTCAGCAAAGCTCCCATATTGATATGATAATGTTTCATCTGATACGGTGCTGTAATATGTGCAGTCACTCCGTTATATGTAAAGCGGTCGGAATGGAGCAGGTCATAAGTTGTGTTGTCAACATAGTATTTTGGTGTGTAGTCAGGTGTCTGAAGAAGCTGTATTTCATGTGTAGTGCTGTTGCTCATCATCAGAAATGTATCATGGTCTGTTTTTTCAGCCGCCGTCATGGAACTGAGATTTTTTAAAACGGAATAGCACCCCAAAAAGCCTTCATTCATTCCTATATCCTGGCTCACTCCGTCATAAGCCTGCCATGCACTTGCAGACGCATCATAATATGTACCATAGTTGTAAAGGAAAGAATGCATGATACAGGGACTTGTTTTCATTATACTGTAACAGAAAAAATTTCTTCTCCATACATCTTCAAGTTCCATTACACGTCCTTCTATGTCTTCATGGTGCACCTGACCTTGCTCAACGTTATATGCTTTCATATTGGGGTATTCGTCAAATATACTTATGTCGGGCACCCATGAATAGTTGGCATAGGTCGGCTCTATGATTGTCACATCATATCCATTTTCACCGAAAAGCGTAGGCATGACTTTCAAGGCTTCATTATGCTTATCTACAAGCTTTTCCGATGAACGCTTATTCATTTCTTCGGGTGTATATTCATATCCACCATATATTGGCGGAGCTCCGAAATTCGTTGCCACTCCATAGGAAATGGTATTGGGATAGTATGTAAAACCGTCAAATTTTTCTTTCAGCTCGGGCTTTTCATTGAATATATACGGTAAATAACTGCTGATAGCTCTGTCCAACATCAGAACGATTACATTTTTATTGTTTTGGCTGAAATGTATAATCTTTCCAATATCGTCATCTTCCTGTTCTGCAACAGGCTTATAGTTCTCGACTGCCTTGAGCATATCAGGTTCTGCCGCCTGTATCTTTGAAACGTTGATACCCGACATTCCTATCACCGTAATAAAAAGGGCTATATATAATGTCTGGACTGTACGCTTGCTTTTTTTCCATATAAAAAACATAATGGCAGATACAATAATGATAGTATAAATATTAATGATGTCTTCTGTAAAGCTGTATATGGGACTTCTCAAGACCTTGAGGTCAGCCGACAGCGTACCCAGATTGGTTGCAAAAAACATATAATTAATCACTGCACATGCCGAACACATCCAGATGAATATTTCAAGGAAATTTCTGATAGAAGTATTAGCAAGGTAATAAACCAGCATGAACCATACCATGAAAAATCCCGATGCAAGCAAAATGGAATTGACAACGTGCAGAAATGGATTATGATAATCCGAAAGTAAAATAAACTCCATAGGTGATGATGCAACCACTGACGAAGGTATCAGTAAGCCTGTAAGCAGTGTCATGAAAATACAGCCGCTCAAAAACAGACTGAATTTCGGTTTGTGTTGCTGAAAGCGTACACGGAATTTTGAAAACAGCTTTCCGAAAGAGGACTGACCAAAAGAGGAATGTTTTTTGATGAGTGAAACGAGAATCGGCATCTGACAAAGCAGTCCCGCATCAACGAAAAAGATAAGTATTCTGACATTATGGATAAACACCAGTGAAAATATGATAACTGCCGCACCAATGCCTGAAAATACATAATTCATTACATTATGTTTTCCACTGAACTTCATGACAATATTTTTTACAAGTGAAAACAGATTGTTAATTGTCCAGTAAAGTACAAGTCCTGACGGAGAGTTGTACAGAAGTACAAGAAACAGAATCGCCATGCCGTAAAGCTGGACTTTATCCTTTGTTCTCAGTCCCTTTGTATATACCGCACTTGAAATAATATTGATAAGCGTCATCACCACAGGCAATAAATTGACCGTAATACCGCCCAATTTCAGAATCCCGTCAGGTTTTGCCATGTTTTCCAGAAATAAAAATGCAGTGGAAAGTTCACTCAACCCCGAAAGATAATTGTATGCCGCAATAAAAAACGGTATCTCCAGTATCAGCGGCAGCAATCCCCTTACCGCATAATACGGCTTGTAATCATTCTGACGATAGTAAGTCTGAAGCATCATGAAACGCTCATTTCCCGAAAACGTCTTTTTGATATGCTTTATCCAATGTTCCATACGCTTTTCCTGTTCACGTTCCCTGCTCTGTGCGGCATCTGCACGGCAATACAGCGGCAGCAAAAGAAAATTCACTACCAGACTGAGTAAAATAACGGAAATTCCCGTATTTTTTGTAAACAGCTTTGCATAGAAAAAAACAAACTCATAAATAATTGTAAGCGGTTCAATAAAGATTTGAAAAACTGCTTGGGCGAATGACATCAAAAGCACCTCGATAATTAAAATATGATTTCCATTAGTGAATTACCCGAAAAAATTCACACATAACTATTATATTTTATCATATACATATATAAATGTCCAGAATATATTTTTATTTTACCTAAAAAACAGCACAGCCTTTTTTATAAGCTGTGCCGCCTTGCATTAACTATTTTCGGTTTCCATCACGTCATGTATGACTGCATGGAGAGTTTCAGCAGATTTTCTCAGCTCCTGCTGCTCAAAGTAACTCAAGTCTATCGGTACACTTGATTCTACACCATTTTTACCCACAATGGCAGGCATACTCAATGCTACATCATCAATGCCCATACTGCCATGCTGTATGAACGATACAGGCAAAATGGACTTTTCATCACGCATGATTGCTTCACATATACGCTTTACAGACATTGCTATGCCATAATAAGTCGCATGTTTTTTCTCTATAATCTTATAGGCACTGTTCTTTACATCTTCCGCTATCTTCTTCATGGCTGCCTGGTGATTGTAATGTCCCCTCATCTCGCAGAAATTGTTGATAGGTATGCCTGATACATTGGCACTGCTCCATGCGGCAATTTCACTGTCGCCATGCTCTCCAATAATAAACGCATGAACAGAACGGCTGTCAACATCAAGATGTTCACCCAATATAAATTTCAGCCTTGCGGAATCCAATACCGTTCCCGAACCGAATACCCTGTTTTCCGGATAGCCCGACAGCTTTGCTGCCGCATATGTCAGCACATCTACCGGATTGGCAACTATCAAAAGTATCGCTTCTTTATTGTTCTCCGCTATCTGAGGAATAATTGAACGGAATATCCCTACATTCTTCTTCACTAAATCCAGACGTGTTTCACCGGGTTTCTGACCTGCTCCGGCCGTTACAATAATAATCGCTGCATCAGAAAGGTCTTTATAGTCCCCTGCATATATCGTCATGGGCTTCGCAAACGGCAGACCATGACTTATATCAAGTGCTTCACCTTCTGCTTTGAGATGGTCAGCATCTATGAGTACCATTTCCGAAAAAAGTCCGCTCTGCATGAGTGCAAATGCCGATGCTGCCCCTACAAATCCACAGCCTACGATTGCCGCTTTCCTGTTATTTATACTGCTCATAAAATTACCTCCGTTACTATAATTACAAAAATTATTATACACCAAATCCATATAAAATACAATGATTTATATAAAAAATTACACAAAAAAACGACATTGACCTTTTTTAAAAAAAAGCCAATGTCATTTTTTCTGTGTGTGAAGGCGACGGAGTGAAACGATAAGCCGGGTTCTGTCGTGAACAGCCATCTATCTTGGCAGCCCGTTGCCGGCACTGCTCAATGCCACCTATTCAAAGCCGTCGGGCAGACGTTAATGCTTTACTGCGGTGTTGCTCCGGATAGGGTTTACAGGCTCCCTCAGTCACCTGAGGGAGCGGTGAGCTCTTACCTCGCCTTTCCACCCTTACCCATGCACGCATGGGCGGTATATCTCTGTTGCACTTTCCCTGAGGTCGCCCTCGGCGGCCGTTAGCCGTTATCCTTGCCCTGTGGAGCCCGGACTTTCCTCAAATGCAGCCTTTCGGCTTACACTCGCAGCTGTTTATCTCACTCCATCAGCTACCATTATATTACACTCTCACCCAAATGTCAAATGTTTTTCGCTGAATAAATATACAAAAACTCTGTATATTCTTTGTAAGAAAATATATTTTGTAACTATAATTCACTGAAAAATCAAGGAAAATTCAATTCACATTTGATATAAATTGTGATTTTAAATCTCTCTAATTTTCCGTTATTCACCATATTTTTAATTTTACCGCTTGAAAGTTTTCCGTGAACATTCCACAACTTTTCATATCCATTATATAAAATGACAAATTTTATTTAATTG
>DBXL01000016.1:0-7041 GCA_002309275.1 Ruminococcaceae bacterium UBA1213
GCAATTTCTTCTTCTGTATATTTCTTTGCAACCAATGTAACAGGCGTACTTTGCTTATTGAAATTATCCGACTGTGCGGTAGTGACAACAATATATGTTCCCTCTTCATCTAAGAAGATGTTGCCTGCAAAGACGTTATTATCCTGTCTTGAAAGTTCAATCGTTTTTGTCTCGCCGTTTCCGCTGATGGTCGTTACCATTCTTACATTTTCCGTAAGGGTTTTATCTCTCACTATACCTGATTCATTATAGAGAGATGCCGAAATGCTTGTACTTTCACCGACAATCAGTGTATTATCAAGGTCTGTTATATTCTGCTTGACATACATGGAATAAAAGTCAAGCTGAGTGACAACACAGTTTTCATTGTTGGCTGCCTCGTCTAATACAAGCTTCCATCTTCCGCTCACGGGCGAAACCATTTTAATAAGAATATAACTGCCCGTTGACGTTACCACAAAGTTTTCATCATTTCCCGATATGTCAACTTCTTCCCTGCGGGGAGTGAGAAGCTTCAAATTAAGCTGGTCAAGAGAAAGTCTGCTTCGTATCACAAGATTGACGTAAGAAACACTCTTGTCTTTGATATAGACTTCAACACTGCCGTCATCTCTGATTTCCTTTTTGTCGCCCTTTATTTCATACACATCTGCGAATATGTCTGCAATGATTGCGGGAAGTTCTTCCGACGCCTTCGCTTCATAAGCCTTTCCGTTTGTGTTTGAGGCAATTTTCTGAGTTTCCTTTTTGTCAAGGGTACCGTCATAGTTAAGACCTATGGCATATACAGGTATCTCCATTTCCGAAAGAGATTGAAGAACATCATTCATTTCTTTTTCAAGCTGTTTGTCGGACTTTGAGCCGTCAATCAAATGGGTATTTCCGTCGCTGAGGAGGATAACAGCCTTTTTTCTGTCACTGCCCTCTCCCTCTTGATTGTTCAGTTTATGGAGTTCGAGAGCCTTATTCAGACCAAGGGCAATATCCGTATCACCCTGCGGACTGCGGTTCATGCCCGTAATTTTATTTCTCAGTTCCGAAAGGTGCTTGTCATCAAGAGCAGTTATTTTTTCGGACTCCTTTATGATATGGCTGTATATTGTATAGCCTACTCCGCAGGTATCGTCACACAAATCAACAAAAAGGCTGAATGCATCAGCGGCAACTCTGTTCGGATCGGATTCGAGCATGGAACCGCTGGAGTCAAGTACAAACACAACATCAAGATACATATTGCCATTGCCTTCGGGTATATCACTTTCAACCGCCGAAACGCTTATACAAAAACAGCTGAGGGCAATAAAGACCGCCATAAAAAGTGATATGATTCTTTTCGGAAAACTACGCATAAAATCTGACCTCCCTGCACTGTAAATGAATTGTTTTTATCTTATTTTTATATGCACTTCACGAAGCTGCTGTTCTGTGACCTCTGTGGGAGAGCCTAAAAGCAGGTCCTGTGCATTGCTGTTCATGGGGAATGCTATCACTTCACGGATATTTTCCTCTTCTGCAAGGAGCATGAGCATTCTGTCAACACCCGGAGCCATGCCTGCATGAGGCGGTGCACCGTATTTGAAAGCATTATAAAGCGATTTGAATTTGCTTTTGAGTTCATCTTCACTGTAACCTGCAATTTCAAAGGCTTTTACCATGATGTCAAGGTCATGGTTTCTCACTGCACCTGATGAAAGCTCTACACCGTTGCATACTATATCATACTGATAGGCAAGAATGTCTGTGGGATTCTTTTCAAGGAGTGCCTGCATACCGCCTTGTGGCATAGAGAAAGGATTATGAGTGAATATAACTTTTCCGTCCTCGTCAAGCTCATACATCGGGAAATCTGTGATAAAGCAAAGTTCAAATTTACTTTCATCAACGAGTTTCAGACGGTTTGCCACTTCTGTGCGTATCTGCCCTGCCAGTTTCGGAGCAAGTTCTTTGGAATCGGCTATGAAATAAATGACATCTCCTGCTTTTGAGCCGTTTATTTCAATCAATTTTTCCCTGTCGCCCTCTTTCAAAAATTTGTCGATAGGTCCGTCAAAAGTCATGTCCTCACGCACTTTTACATAGCCTAAACCTTTCATGCCTATGGAAAGGGCAAATTCTTCCATGTTTTTGAACCACTTCTTAGACTGTGCAGCGGCATTCGGTACATTGATACTTCTTACAGTTTTCTTTCTGAACGGTGCAAAGTCCGTTTCAACAAACATTTCACTTATATCTTTTATCAAAAGAGGGTTTCTCAAATCGGGCTTATCTGTGCCGTATGTGAGCATAGCCTCTGCAAAGGGTATTCTTCTGAAAGGCGGTTTTGAAACCTCTTTATCGGAAAACTCCTTAAACGTTGAATAAAGAACTTCTTCCGCTGCTGCAAATACGTCTTCCTGCTCTGCAAAGGACATCTCAAAGTCAAGCTGATAGAATTCACCGGGTGAGCGGTCTGCCCTTGCGTCTTCGTCACGGAAACACGGTGCTATCTGGAAATATTTATCAAATCCCGATACCATCAAAAGCTGTTTGAATATCTGGGGAGCCTGCGGGAGTGCATAAAACATTCCTTTATGCTTTCTGCTGGGTATCAGATAATCTCTTGCACCTTCCGGAGATGAACAGGATAAAATAGGTGTCTGTATCTCCAAAAATCCCATTTCCGTCATTTTCTGACGCAGGAATGAAATGAGTTTGGCACGCATTACGATGTTTTCATGCACCTTCTTATTACGCAGGTCAAGAAATCTGTATTTCAGTCTTACATCTTCCCTTACTTCCCTTGAAGTCTGCACTTCAAAGGGCAAAACCTGTGCTTTACCCAAAACAATCATATTATCTGCATGAATCTCCACTGTACCTGTTGCAATTTTGGGGTTTATGGTATCTTCATCACGCTTGGTGACATTTCCCGAAACAGTCACTGTGCATTCCTTGGAAATATTTTCAAGAAGCTTTTCATCATGCACTACAACCTGCACTACTCCGTAATGGTCACGGACATCAAGAAATACTACTCCCCCATGGTCACGGATATTTTCAACCCAGCCGGCTGCTTTTACATGTTTTCCTATATCGCTTTCCCTGAATTCACCGCAGTAATGTGTGCGGTAAGCATTTTCTCTTGGCATATGATTTCTTTCCTTTCAAGTAATTGATATTAACTGTATTATTATAACACTATTTACTTAATCTTTCAACAGCTTTTTGCAAAAAAAATGTGACATAAAGCATAGTAAAAAATCCGTTTAATAATATTGAAATTTTTGTTTAAATAGTATATAATATATTCCAAAAGAAATTCGGGAGGTTTTTTTTGTCATGGAAAAAATAAAGGAAAAATTGTCATTACCCGTTATTCAAATCACATCTTTTGCATTGGTGATTCTTTTAGGCATCGTTTTTATAGCAGTTACTGTAAAAAATGATAAAGAACACAATACCCCCGATATGACTGATCCCCGTGCAGTGGCAACCGTGACTTCCGTCACGTCTTATTCCTATAATGACGGCGATACCCTGAAAGAACTGAGTGACGTTACAGTGGATTTCTATATTGAAAACAGCCTTTACACCAATGTTTCAATATATCAGATACCCTTTCATGTCGATATAGGCGACACACTCAATATAAAATATGACAAAGATTATCCAAGCGTATGCTCTGTTGTAGATGATCCCAAACCGCAATACAACATATCGGCATATATACTCTGGTCGGCAGTCACCGTTTTTGGTGTATTCGGCTTTGCCCTTGCCATAAGACGTGCAAAACTTCTGGAAATAAAAGAAAATGTTTTAAAGAAAAATGCAACCCGTGAAGAAATAGACAATGTAAAATCAGGCTATGCAGGAGAAAACGGAACAGTTAATATGGACGCTGCACCGTTTGATACGAAAATTGACTATAATCAAGCATATGATGAAAACAAGGGTGTAATGGAGTCCTATTTTGATCCGTTTGCAACATATGGAGGATACGAGGAGGGAGATAATTCTGATATTGACGGAAATCATTTTTAAAAAGGAGTTTTTCCTATGAGAAAATTTATCAAAATATTGTCAATACTCTTTGCAGTGATAGTATCCCTTTCAGGCTGTAACGGCGAAACGGAATACAGTGAAAGTACGGTTTCCGAAATATCATCTGTCACCGGTGAGCAGTCTGAAACAGAAGTCCACAAGGCTGAAAAAAATTCTAAAAATACCATATCAGCCACCGAAAGCAAAACAGAAAGTTCTGTACAAAGCACCGAAAATTCTACGGAATCTTCTGAAACTCCGAGCGAAATTTCTGAAAATGAAAGTAGTAATGAAGAAAGCAGTGATGAAGAAAGCGAAGAGGACTCTTCAGAAGAACCAAGTGAAGAAAGCTCTGAAGACGAGTCATCCGAACCTGAAAAAATCCTTGACAAATCAATCCTTTATGAAGCGGATACAAAATATTTTATCAACAATCTTGACGAAAATCTGCTGGATATTTTTCTTAAAATGTACAATGCCGTTCAGAATTTTGAAATAACGGTACGATTCGGCAGGGCGATTCCCTCCGATGACCTTGATATGCTCATGTTTTTGCTGAATTATGACTGTCCTGAGTTTATCCAGCTCAACGGCGATTATTCCCCGATATATACCGACGAAAGCGAAGAAACTGTATGGGGCGTGTATTTCACTTATAACATGAATGAATCCGACTATGGAACTTACAGTGATGAACTCCGCCTGTTCTTTGAGAATCTTAAAGCAGACATAAACGAAAAAACCGAAATTGAAAAAGAAAAATATGTATATGACATGATGTTTGAAAACTGCACATATGATGATACAGACGCTTATTCAGGTACGGTGTATGGTACTCTTATCAATCATGTATCACGCTGTGAGGGAATATGCAAATCTTTTATGTGGTGCATGAGGGAACTCGGCATAGAATGTATGTGTGTATCCGGTACGCCTAAATGGGAAACTGATGCCGTTTATGCAGGTCATTCCTGGAATATCGTGAAAATAAACGGTGCGTATTATCAGCTTGACCTCACTATTGACAATCTGAAATACCATTCTTCTGAGGTAAAATATGCCAATTACGGATTTTTCAACGTCAATGACAAGTTTAATAATGAAACCCATGAAATGCATGATTTCTATAAAAAACTCGGCGTGCCTGAATGCACCAGTGAGGAAATGAACTATCATAAAATGAATGGTCTTTTTGTGTATGCAGAAGGCAGTGCAGAGGAACAGTTCAGAACTATTCTTGAAAATAACTTTTCCAATGGAAAAATAGACAATATTTCTGTCAAATTTGAAAGTATGTCTGCACAGAATATTACCAATGCACATCTTGAAATCTGGCTGAGAGATTTCTTTGATGAAAATAATATGTCATTACTTCATTACAACACAGATTATGATGAAATATGCCATACAATAACCGTTTTTGCAGAGGCTGACAGTCAAAACGGTGATGAATGAGGAGGCAAAGCATGAAACAAAAAATTTCACTTGAAAGAATCGGAATGAGAGGAAGTATCATACTCATTATTATAGGTGTGATTATTCTCGCCACAGGCACAACTGTTCAAATCATCAATGCACAGTTTCCTGACAAAGCCGTTGTCTGTACCGCCACTATAACAGGCTTCAATGAAGTACAGGCATCCAATATACAGTCCAATACCACTTTGGTTGAATATACCTATAACGGACAAAAATTTGAAAACGTCACTTTAAAACAGTACGAAGCTTCATGGAAAGTAGGCAATACACTTAAAATATACGTCAGCATGGAAGAACCTACTGTTATCTGGACACAGACTATGCGATATAGCGGAGCAATGATTATATTCCTTTCCATACCGTTTTTGACTGTCGGAATATATAAAATAGTCCAGTTCAAGAGATATAAAAAAATCCGTGATGATGAAAGCGATACCGATACCGACGAGGAAATCAAATACAAGCGTTCTTCTTTCATTATCCCGCTTGCCGCCGGAATCCCTTTCACTGTACTCGGATTGTTCCTGAGGGCTATGGAAAACAACTCTATCCTTGCACTTGTCATTGTCATTATGGGGGGAAGTGCCGTGATAGTCGGGCTTATATCCCTTATCAATTTTATCAACATAAAAATAAAAAAATAAATTTTTCCCTTGACATCAACACAAAAAAGTTTATAATATTATCTATAATACTGTTCATGCTGAGATGAGAAAAAAAGCAACACCTTTGTCACAGAGAGAAAGTCGCCTGCTGAAAGACTTTTACAAAAAGATGCTTGGGCTGACTCGGAGCATTTGCGGCAAACCGCAACGTACCGGCTGCGTTAAAGCCTTTAGAGTGGCATTTTTTCTAAAATGCAATTTGGGTGGTAACACGGAAATTTTCGTCCCATAAAGACGAAAATTTCCTTTTTTTGTTTCAGCAGAACAACAAAAATTAAAAGAGAAAAGGTGATTTAAAAATGGAATGGACAGGACTTAACGAACTCAGAGAAAAATATTTGTCATTCTTTGAATCAAAGGGACATCTCAGACTGCCAAGCTTTCCGCTTATCCCCAAAAATGACAACAGCCTCCTTCTGATAAACTCAGGAATGGCACCTATGAAAAAATTCTTTACAGGTGAGGTCACTCCCCCCAGAAAGCGTGTCACTACTTGTCAGAAATGCATTCGTACTCCCGATATTGAAAGAGTCGGCATTACTGCACGTCACGGCACTTTCTTTGAAATGCTCGGAAACTTCTCTTTCGGCGACTACTTCAAGCATGAGGCGACTGCATGGGCTTGGGAATTCTGTACGAAAGTTCTTGAACTGCCTGTTGATAAAGTCTGGGTATCCATCTATGAAAATGATGATGAAGCCTTTGACATCTGGACAAAGGAAGTAGGCGTATCTCCTGACAGAATTGTAAGGCTTGGCAAAGAAGATAATTTCTGGGAACACGGTGAAGGACCTTGCGGACCTTGCTCGGAATTGTATTTTGACAGAGGCGAAAAATATGGCTGCGGCAAGCCTGACTGCAAAGTTGGCTGTGACTG
>DBXL01000016.1:7190-16419 GCA_002309275.1 Ruminococcaceae bacterium UBA1213
GTAAAATACGGTGACAGCGATAAAACCGATATTTCACTGAGAGTTATCACAGACCACATCAGAAGTACCACTTTCATGATAGGTGACGGTGTAATGCCTTCCAATGAGGGCAGAGGCTATGTATTAAGGAGATTGCTCAGACGTGCCGCACGTCACGGCAGACTTTTAGGCATTTCAGAGCCTTTCCTCTATAAAGTGGTAGATACCGTTGTACAGGAAAATCCTGTATATCCCGAACTCGCCGAAAAACGTGACTTTATTGTCAAAGTCATCAAGAACGAAGAAGAAAGCTTTGCAAAAACACTCAATCAGGGCTTTGCACTCCTTGATGATATTATTGCTAAATCCGAAATCAACAGAATTTCAGGCGAGGACGCTTTCAAACTCAATGATACATTCGGCTTCCCGATAGACCTTATTAAAGAGGTTGCAGAAGAAAAGGGAATGACGGTTGACATGGAGAAGTTTGAAGAACTTCTCAAAGAACAGAAACAGCGTGCAAGAGGTGCAAGAAAAAATGCAGGTGCTGAGGCTTGGTTAAGTGACGCTGTGGATTTTGGCGAGATTCAAAAAACAAAGTTCATTGGCTACACGGATTTGAAAGCAGATTCAAAAATTCTTGCTGTCGTAAAAGACGGTGAAAAAGTGGAGTTTGCAGGCACAGGCGATGAAATTATAGTCGTGCTTGATACAACACCTTTCTATGCAGAAAGCGGCGGTCAGGTCGGTGACATCGGCACGATTACAACTGAAACCGCTAAAATGGAAGTAAAAGACACCATTAAAGACAACAACGGCATTTATATGCACAGATGTACTGTAACAGAGGGTGCTTTTGAAAACGGCGACTCTGCAAAGGCGGAAGTAAACTATGAAAACCGCTATTCTATCATGCGTAATCATACAGCCGCTCATCTTTTGCAGGCAGCTTTGAGAAAAGTTCTCGGCACTCACGTTGAACAGGCTGGTCAGCTTGTAACCGCTGATAAACTCCGCTTTGACTTCACGCATTTCTCCGCATTGACCGAAACTGAATTGAAAACAATCGAAAATCTCGTTAATGAGGAAATTTTCAAGGGAATCAATGTCGTTACAAAAGAAATGCCCATTGAAGAAGCTAAAAAACTTGGTGCAATGGCTCTCTTTGGTGAAAAATACGGTGATGTCGTAAGGGTTGTTATGATTGACGAATTTTCAAAGGAATTCTGCGGAGGCACTCACATAGAAAATACTGCTAAAATCGGCTTGTTCAGAATATTAAGTGAAGGCTCTGTTGCTTCGGGTGTCAGAAGAATTGAAGCCGTTACGGGCAGAGGCGTTCTTGACATTCTCGACAGCTATTCCAATATCATTTCCGACAGCATGAAAGCCGTTAAAGCTACCAATATGAATAACTTGAAGTCCGTTTGTGAACACACTATCAACGAACTGAAAGATAAAGACAAGGAAATTGAAAAACTGACTTCAAAGCTTGTATGCATGAGCATAGACAGCCTTGTTGACAGTGCAGAGGAAACAAACGGCATCAAAATCATCAAAGGCAAATTTACCGCCAATGCAGGCACTTTGAAAATTATGCTTGACAGAGTGCTGGAACTGGAATCAAAATCTGTTGCAGTTTTGTTCGGTACTGACGGCGAAAAAGGCAATATTGCCGTTGCCTGCGGAAAAGACGCTTTAAAACTCGGCTGTCACTCAGGCAAGATAATCAAAGAAATTTCTGCTCTTGTTGACGGCAGGGGCGGTGGAAAGCCTGAAAGAGCTATGGCAGGTGTCGGAGATGTTTCAAAAATCAGTTCCGCACTTCAAAAAGTCGAAAATATCGTGCTTGGTTTTGTAAAATAACGGAATTGTGCATTATGAATGATAAATTCTGAATTATATTTTGGGCGTTATGATAAAAAATGTGTCTGTCGGTGTCAAAATCATTGACAGATACATTTTTTTGTGCTAATAATAGAGAAAATACAGGAAAATTGGAGGAAAGATTATAATGTCAAAAAAGATTTTTGTGATAATATCATTCATTCTGACTTTGACTCTGTGCTTTAACATATCGTCTTTGACGGCAAATGCTGAAAAGGTTGCAGAAATCGTCACTCCTGCTACCTCTACTTCAAAATCCATCAATACCTCTCAAATAAGCACAAATGCCGTTACTTTCGGCTATTCCGTCACTATGAAGGCTTCTTCAAAAGGTCTTGATACCAAAAAATGCAAGTATGCTTTTTTTTACAAGTATGAAGATGAAAGCTGGACTACCATAGAGCCTTACAGTCAGAATACCGTCATCAATTGGACACCTGAAAAAATGGGTAAATATGAAGTCTGCATAAAAATCCTCTGCAATTCAAAAGTATATAAAAAATATTTTGATATGATAGTCAGTGAAGAACTTGTGAATATGTCAGTTGTCAGTTCGTCACATATCAAAACAGGTGACAGTGTTATGCTTACGGCAAAAGCAACAGGCGGTCTCGGCGGATATACCTTTGCATATTACTGTAAAAGTGCCTACAGCGACTGGTGGACTATGCTCAATGATTTCAAACAGGCAAGTTCTATGCAGTGGAAGCCCTCTGAAAGCGGTGAATATGACATCTGCATAAAGGCAAAAGACAGCTATGGACAAATCAGTGAAAAATATTTTTCCCTGACAGTCGAAAATGAGGGCATTAAAACTCCCGGGGAATTTTCGCTTGGACTCAAAGCTCCCATTTCTGCCCCGTATCAGTGGAAATGCGATATTTCAGACGAAAGCGTTATCACTTTCAAGAATAAAAGCGAGTATGCAAGCATGAGTGTCAACGGTCCTGCAATGATACTTGACTACCGTTTCAGAACCACAAAATCAGGCGTATCTGATATTAAAATGACTTACACGGCATATAACGGCAAAATTTACAGTATCCTGTATAAAGTGACTGTTGATAAAAACCTGAATTACACGGTTGACAGTGCAGAGGGAAATTATTTTGAAAAAGATCTCCCTGTACTCAAGAGAATAACACAGCCTTTTCATATAAGTGTGAATAACGATTCCGACAAATACAGTTGGAAATGCGATATAAGCAACGGAAATATTATAGAACTTTCTTCTGTCGAAAAGGGTGATACCGAAACTTACAGATTCAATGCCATAAGAAAAGGCTTTGCAACGATTGTATTATCCTGTGTTTCCCCGTCAGACACCGATGTTTTATATCAGCTTGTATATGATGTCAGCGTAGATGATGACTTGAAACTGACCATAGACAACTACGACGGATATTATATTAATGATTACTGGCTGCCTGAAATACAATTCTGAATGACAAAATCCCTTTTGCCTGCAAAAGCAAAAGGGATTTTATTTTACCTGAACAAGTTCGGGATTTAAACGGCTGTAATGAAAAATATACTGCTGGGCTATTCCTGCATACTGCCCTAAATTTTCGGGCGATATGCCATTGAAAAGAGTGGCAAGTGCTTTTTTTATCCATACGTCTATTGGAAAGGCTTCCAACCTGTGCAAGCCGTATAAAAGCGTACATTCTGCCACCTTTGCACCCACCCCCGTTATTTTCATTAACTCTTTTCTGCATTCTTCAACAGGGGCTGTATGCATTTTTTCAAAGTCAATTTCTTTTGATGAAACTTTTCTTGCCGCATCTATAATATACCTTGCACGAAATCCCGCACGCAATGGGGCAAGGTCATCAACACTTAATTCGGCAATTCTCTCTGCACTCGGAAATGTATAGCCGTTTTCAATTTCATCTCCGAAATTTTCGCACAGCCTTTCAACGATACCTTTTATTCTCGGTATATTATTATTTTGGGATATGATAAAAGAACACAGGGCTTCCCATGAATCCTGTTTTAAAATCCTTATGCCGTCAATGCTTTCCACTGCACATTCAAGCCTGCTGTCAAGTGACACCAGCTCTTTTCTTATATCATCATAGCACGTTTCCAAATCAAAATAACTTTTCCATATATTCTGATAGTCACTTTCCGTTGCATTCTCGATTACAATCCAATCACCGTCACGAAATATTTTGGCATACCTGTTCCCGACAATTCCGCTGAATGAACCGTCTGCATTCTCATTCCATCGAAAACACTGCCCGCACTCAAATGTATTTTTTAAGTCAAAGCATTTCCCTATGTTTATCTCTATTCCACGTTCTGTCTTTTTGTATTCCATTTTTATTTCACAATGTCTGCCAGTGAAAATGTTATCACTTTCGACAGGTCGTCAAGGGAAAGCTGTATCTGAAAGCCTATTTTTCCGCCACTGCAAAAAATAGTGTCAAAATTCTTTGCGGATTCATGTATCGTTGTACGGAAAAATTTCTTCATGCCTATCGGTGAACACCCTCCATGTATATAACCCGTCAAGGGCAAAAGCTCCTTTGACTTTATCATTGCAACGGATTTTTCTCCCACGCTTGCAGCAGCTTTTTTCAAGTCAAGTTCCTCTGCAACAGGTACCAAAAATACATAATTTGCCCCCGATTTTCCTACAGTCACAAGTGTTTTGAACACCTGCTCCACATTTTCACCAAGTGCCGCCGCTACCTCTACACCCGATATTGCATCAGAATAATAATGCTCTTTATACGGTATTTTCATGCTGTCAAGCTTTCGCATTGCATTTGTTTTATTGTCCTTTGCCATTCCAAACTCTCTCCTTTTGAAAAATCGTTTTCAGAGCGTGAAAACCACTCCACTCCCAACTCTCCACACTCCACTCTCTTTTTATTCATATTCAAATCTGTCCGCCTGACCGAACACGTCAACAGGCACTCCCAAAAGTGTCATTATTTCCAAATATCCTTCATAAACTTCATCACGTGAAAAATTGCCTGCTTCAAGCTGTTCATCTGTCAGAGAATTCAGCTTTTGATAAAAGTCCGTCGCCAGCTCTATATATTTATCCGAATATACCATGTTTTCAAAAAGCATATCCTCTGCTGTGCCAATATCCCCTTCTTTTATCCTCTTCATCAATTCAAGATAAAGCATATCTTCATGTGTGAGGCTGTTGCTGTCATTGACATTTCCTACTATCTCATACTGCACCTCCCCCTCTTTTTTGCCGAAAACTACGTTGGCAACAAATCTCGCCATCATCTCTATCTGACGCATTACCCAGTCATCCTGAAATCCCATTGTTTCATGCACCTCCATTTTCATATATTATATATCAAACAAACCTCTTTTTCAATACACTTTTTACAACATCTTTAACACTTTGCTTTTTGTGCATAAATAATAATTTATGACTATTTTTTTGTGTAACAAGCCCTGAAAATCGAGTTTTTTAGACTTTTTAAGTAAAATATCTATAAAAAATTCAAAATTTATTAACGATTTTTTTTCGTGTTAAGTTATATATACATCTTGATAAATGTAAAACATAGTGGTATAATGACTTTATTAAGAAATCCCACGGGGTTTTTTTTGATAAATTTGTGTGGAGGTACTATTATGGCGAAAGGTGATAACCGCTTGAAAATCCTTTATGTCCTGGATATTATGAGGCAAAACAGTAAAAAACACAGTATTTATGACAAAGACAGATTTGTCAGTGCCAATGAACTCGTGCAGATGCTTGATGAAAAATATTCACTCAAATCCGACAGGAAATCCATTTACAGCTACATAGAAACCCTTGAAGAGTATGGATGTGAATTTGAAAAAAGTAAGAAAGGCTGTTATCTGCTGGGCTGTCCCAATGAATTCAGAAAAGATGAATTTGAAACAGCCGAACTGAAAATGATAGCTGATGCACTCATATTATCACATTTCTACCCTGCAAGAAAAACCAAGCAAATTGTTTCAAAGCTTGAAAAGCTTCTCCCTGATAATTCCATTTCCCTGAAAAGTGACAATGTTTTTATTGACAAGGCTATCAAAAGTGATAATGACTCCGTTGTATATAGCATAGACAGTATCTACCAGGCTATCAACGAGGATAAACAGATAGCTTTTCATTACTATAATATAGAGGCTGAATTTGCCCCCCTCGGAAATCGCCTTACTACAAAATACCGTACCGAAAACGGCAAACGCAAAAATTATCTTCAAAGCCCTTTTCACCTTATGTGGAAAGATGACAGTTACTATCTTCTGACGTTTGACAGTGATAAAAAAGATATTCGTACGTTCCGTGTTGACAGAATGCGTGATGTCATTGTCCAGAACGGTGCAGACAATAATATACAGGATATTCCCCGTGAGGGCAGAGATTTTTTTGCCAACATTGATATTGTCGAATATGCCAATACCATTTTCAGTATGTTCGGCGGGGAAACAAAAAATATATCCCTGCGTGTGAGAAAATGCCTTGCAAAAGTTATTGCAGACAAGTTCGGCAAAAATGTAAGCATATACCATGATAAATATGATGAGGATTTTTTCCTCTGCTCCGTCAAGGTCCAAAAAAGTGATATGTTCTTTTCATGGCTCAGCGGTTTCGGCACCAATATACAAATAACTTCCCCCGAATCCATCCGCACTGATTACATCAATTATCTTAAATCCCTCCTTAACGGCTACGAAAATCTTGCTTCGCTTGAAAATCAATGAAAAAACACAGGAGTGAGAAATGTTTAACATTTCCCCACTCCTGATTTTTTTGCCGTATAAAACCATTGCACATTGCTAATTGCACATTGCTAATTGAAAGTGCTGTCGCCGTCTATCATGGAAAACAAAAAGTGTATATAAGCCTCATAATACGGAATAAACTCACCGCACCCTATCATATCCAGAATTTCTTCTTCACTTGCCCATTTCACCGCCTGTACTTCCTCTTTCTGAAGTGTCAGCTCATCAAGTGAAACACTTGTTCTCAGCAAATAAACATCGTCAAAGCCATCTCGGAAAGGTACGGAAAGTGTCGGCATGACTTCGGACATGTCAATATTGATTCCAAGTTCCTCTTTCAGTTCTCTCTGTATGCCCTGCCAGCTTGTTTCGCCTGCACTCACCTGACCGCCTACTGTTAAATCCCACAGATTTGCAAAATGTTTTTGAGTAGTCTGCCTTTGCTGTATCAGCATTTCATCTTTCTCATTGAAAAGGCATATATGCACAACAAGCCTGTATCTGCCTTTCGGAAACTTCTCCCCCCTGAAAGCCGTTTCATTCAAAAGCTGTCTGTCCCTGTCGTATAAATCAATCTTTTCCATTTTCTTTTCCTTTCACCAATCAAATTTTCTCCGCAACCTCGCCTTTTTTCTTGTAAATGCTGTTTTCGGGAACGTATCCACGAACCATTGAAAGAGGATAGATATTTGTATTCCTGCCGACTACCGTACCGGGATTCAATACGGAATTACAGCCCACTTCCACGTTATCGCCTACTATTGCACCAAACTTTTTCAAGCCTGTTGCAAGCTTTTCATCTCCCACAGGTATCGTTACAAGGCTTTTATCCGACTTTAAATTTGATGTAATCGAGCCTGCTCCCAGATGGGCTTTATAGCCTAAAATGGAATCGCCTACATAGTTATAATGCGGTACTTGGGCATTATTGAAAATCAGGCAGTTTTTAAGCTCTGTGGAATTGCCTATCACCGCATTCTCCCCTACAACCGCACTTCCCCTGATAAATGCACAATGCCTTACTTCTGCATTCGGGCATATTATTACAAAATCACCTATATATGCTGTCGGGGCAACTTTCGCACTTCTTGCAATCCAGATATGCTCTCCCCTTTTTTCATAAATATCTTTTGAAAGGCTTTCACCTGTCTTTATGATGAATTCTTTTATTTTAGGCAGTGCCTCCCATACATATTCACAATCATCGAATATTTCCCCTGCAATCGTCTTTGTCAAATCAAGCAGATTTTCTGCTTTGAATTTTTCATACATTAAAATTACCTCCATCTCAATATGTCTTTTTCGACAAAATATTTTTCTTTATGTATCTCAATGTCTTTTCCTCACCATTATTCTTGAGATACAAAAGCATACTTTCAAGCAGTTTGGCTGTATCGGGGTGTATCAGCAAATGTTCCTTTGACTTCATGTAATATTCGTATGCATCACTGTCTTTGTATGCCTCACCCCTGTAATTCTTTGAGGCTGCCACCCTGTCACAAAACATCTCCACTACATATTTCAGCGGCATTTTCATTCCTGTCATTTCATGCCCTTCATCAAGGCTATAATCTATCCAGTATTCAAGGTGATGTTTATTCCTGCCCTTATGGTGCAGCCATGCAGATGTATAGCCTTTGTCCTCTCTTTCGGCATTGTTCGGACTTCTTGTTCCCTGATAATACTTTGCACCCACAATGAATTCTGTCGGTGAATACTTCGACATATCATGCAAAAGTCCCTGCTTATAAAGCCCCAGCTTGAAACACAACTCCATTACATATTTTTTATGCCTGTTTATCGTTTTCAGATGTTCCAACCACTTCATATCTCTACACCTCTTATTTATTTTATCACAAATTGCTTCTTTTTTAAATACATGGCTATAAAAAAATTTTTTGAATTTTTTTCAAAAAATACTTGACATTTTCGGATTGGCATAGTATAATAAATACTGTTCGTGAGAGAAATTAAAAAAGTATTGGGGAATTGTGTAACGGTAGCACGACAGACTCTGACTCTGTTTGTTGGGGTTCGAATCCCTATTCCCCAGCCACTTTGAAAAAGCCTTGATTGATTTCAAGGCTTTTTTGTATGTTTCGGTAATGTATTTCGAGCCGGTTTTCAAAGATGTCAAAAAGGCTTTTTCCCTCAAAATCGGATTCGAACCTTTACAAAACATATTTTTACGATATTTCGAGAGCAGTTTTTCAAAAATTGCTCTCTTTTTTTACCAAAATATCGCCCGATGTAAATTAAGGCGTATCAGGCTTTGACCAAAAACAACTAAATAATTGCTGTTCCCCCAATCGTTTTGAATTTTTTCAAAATGGTTGGGGGATTTTTTTATTGTCTGTAACATGGGGTTAAAACCCTCGCCTTCAGGCGAAGCCTTTAGGTTGACCTACTGCACATAGAAGCAAATATTTGATAGTGAAATATTTTGGTTAATAAGAGCCTACCTGTAAATTATGAATGAAGATGAGTTTCTGTCGCACAAGAATGGTATAAGTCAAATGAATCAGAGGGAAAGAATTATCTTTTTTTCCAAGCGAATCAATAATTCATGAAAATGATTCGAAAATGAATGAGAATAAACAACCTCGCTTTAGGCGGCTTCAGCCGCTGATTG
>DBXL01000016.1:16449-18760 GCA_002309275.1 Ruminococcaceae bacterium UBA1213
TTTTATGTAATGGGGAATGGAGTATTGACAAAATGCGACAAAAATTTATAATAAAGACAGATTGTATTTTGGGAGAAGATAAAATGATATATAAGATGAACATCAATAATTATAACTACTTCTTTACGGATAAGATTGCTAAAAGAGGAAAGTCATATTACAGGGATAACAGAGTAAGAAATATGATGAAAAGACCTGACGGCAAATATCAGCTTTCTGTCAGGGGAGATTCTCAGACATACAGGGTTGTTGCAGATATAAGGAAAAACGGTGATATTGAAGATATTGAATGTAATTGCCCGTATTCCTACGGAGATTACTGTAAGCATGAATATGCTGCCCTGATGTATCTGAGCGATATTTTTGAAAGTGATATTGCCGATAAAAGTTCACAATATACATCAATGCTTATCACTGCTTATACAAAGAATGCCGTTGCAAATGCAGAGGAACCTGTTACGATTGAACCTGAATTGATACTCGAGAAAAATGCCTATGATAAAAGCTGTGAATTGTTTTTCAAGCTGAAAATCGGTCGGGATAAAAAATATGCAGTCAATGATATAAACAATCTGGAAAATAATTTCAAGTGTCAGTACAGCAAGCAGTACGGCAAAAATTTTGAATTTGTCCATAATTACAATGCTATTGATGTAAAAAGCAGAAAAGTAATGGAACTTGCTTTTGATATATACAAACAGAACAATGATTATTATCGCTATGGTTCTTCAAAGCAATTCAAGCTTGAGGGGAAATTTCTGGAAAGATTTCTGGAGATATACGACGGAGAAAAACTTATCATAAGTGGAACACCTTTTAAAGTAACGGAAGGTGAACCTCAAATCAAACTTACATTGAAAAGTATCGGAAACGGCAATGTCAAATTTTTGGCGGCTGCCCATGTTGAATATCTCGGAAGTGCGGAATACGGCTATTTTTTGTCGGAGGATCATCAGACCATCTACAAAACAAGCGGCAAATATGCCCAAACGGTTGAACCATTGATAAAAGTGCTGAAAAATACCAAAGAAATGTTTGTTGCCAAGAATGACATTTCAGCTTTTTACAATACAGTCGTCAAACAGCTTGGAAAATATATTGATATTGATATGGAGGGGCTTGATGAAAACATCATTCCGCCTCAGCTTTCCGTACAGCTTTATGCCGATGTCAATGACAATGATGAAATATGTGCATTGCTCCAATTCACCTACGGCGATAAAGTTTATTCGGCATTCTATGACAAAGCAAGCAATCCTTTTGTTGACAGTGCCGGTGAAACAACTGCATTGAACATGGTAAAAAAATATTTCCGCTATGATGAAAGGGACTTTAAGCACCCGTTGAAAATCGTGAATGACAGCGATATTTTTGAGTTCATTTCGGGAGGCATTCAGGCACTTTCCAAAAATATGGAAGTATATGTCAGCGATAAATTCAAGCATATGAACGTAAGAAAAAGCGTAAAAACCAATGTCGGTGTCAGAGCGGAAAGCGGACTGCTTGATATTGATATTTCTTCATCGGGCTATACAACGGAAGAATTGCTTGAATTACTCGGTGCATACCGCAAGGGTAAAAAATATCACCGATTTAAAGACGGTTCTTTCACTGTCATTGATGACGGAATTAAGGAACTTGATACTCTTACAAAAGAATTGAATATTACCGATAAAGCATTTTTGAAAGAAAACATTTCCGTTCCGATGTACAGAATGCTGTATCTGAACGGTATGCAGAGTGACAGCGAAAGTATCCGTCTGAAACGCAGTGAAGATTTCAAAAAACTTGCCGATGCCTATCAAAATGCACTGGAAGATGAGAATACATATAGCCTGCCCGAAACGCTTGAAAATATCATGCGTGACTATCAGAAATACGGATTCCGCTGGCTGAAAACTTTGAGTACCTATCGTATGGGCGGTATATTGGCAGATGATATGGGACTCGGAAAGACCATTCAGGCAATTTCCTTAATGCTGAATGAAAAGGAAACATCGGCTGACGGTCATAAAAAACAGTTTATTGTCATTTGTCCGTCATCACTGACAATCAACTGGCAGAATGAAATAGAGAGATTTGCCCCATCTCTTTCAACGGTATGCCTTAACGGAACGGCAGCCGAAAGAAACAGACTTTTTGAAGAAATTGAAAATTATGATGTGGTCATCACATCTTATGCAACAGTTTTGCGTGACATAGGAAAATATGAAAATATGCACTTTGCCGTGCAGTTTCTTGATGAAGCTCAGAATATCAAAAATCACAATACACAGTCTGCCAAAGCCGTGAAGTCAATAAAAAGTGATTT
>DBXL01000016.1:18888-20792 GCA_002309275.1 Ruminococcaceae bacterium UBA1213
CTGCAAAGAATGACTTCTCCCTTTATTTTAAGACGGCTTAAAAAAGAGGTTCTCACGGAACTGCCCGATAAAACGGAAACCGTTCTGATTACGGAAATGGACGAAGAACAGAAAAAACTGTATTTTGCTCATGCGGCACAGATAAAAGCCGAACTCAAAACACTTGATGACAAGAGCGATAAAATAAAGATACTTGCCATGCTGACAAGGTTAAGACAGATATGCTGTGATCCGTCACTTGTATATGAAAATTATGAAGGTGAGAGTGCCAAACTGGAACAGTGCATGGAACTTGTCAAAAGCTGTGTCGAATCGGGGCATAAAATACTGCTGTTTTCACAATTTACAACAATGCTTGATACGATTTCGGAAAGACTGAACGAAGAAAATATTACATACTTTACGCTGACAGGTCAGACAAAAGCAAAGGAACGTTTAAATCTTGTCAACTCATTCAATGAAAACGATGTCAATGTATTTTTGATTTCACTGAAAGCAGGCGGAACAGGTCTTAATCTGACGGGTGCGGATATTGTCATACACTTTGATCCGTGGTGGAATCTTTCGGCAGAAAATCAGGCTTCCGACCGTGTGTACAGGATAGGTCAGAAAAACAATGTCCAGATATATAAACTGATAACCAAAGATACGATTGAAGAAAAGATGCGGGATTTGCAAATCAAAAAAGCCAATCTTTTTGATACAGCCGTTGGCGGTGAGGGAGATATTACCAACATGACAGCCGATGAAATCATAAGCTTATTATAAATTGAATCATATCCAAAAAAGCCACATCGAAATTGTTATCATTCCGATGTGGCTGTAATCATAAAAATAGGTTATAGTAAACGTTTCGTTCTTATGGACAGAAACGCTTTTCTCTATCCATTAAAAGAATATCTAACAATATCGTGAGATGAATTGACTTTTTCGACTTTCTGTTCTATGATTTTTATAACCCATAATTGTATCTGAGGATACAGAAAGGAATGAAATATGGTGGCAGTAAGCTACAATAATCTATGGAAACTACTGATTGATAAGGGAATGAATAAAACCGAACTGAAAGAAGCACCAGGCGTCAGCTTCAATGTCATGGCTCGAATGGGAAAGAACAAAACTGTTTCCCTTGAAAGTCTTGAAAAGATATGTATGGTGCTTAACTGCAATATCGGTGATATTATGGATATAACCACAAAGAAACGAGGATATTCTCTACCATTGAGCTTTTTGCAGGTGCAGGCGGTCTTGCTCTCGGTGTTGAGAAAGCTGGTTTTAAAACACTTGGTCTTGTTGAAGTGGATAAAGATGCGTCAGATACGCTCCGTAGGAACAGACCTGAGTGGAGAGTTATCAATGATGATATTGCCAATATCTCCTGCCTTGATCTGCAAGATTACTTCGGTTTGAAAAAGGGCGATCTTGATCTGCTTTCGGGTGGTGCACCTTGTCAGAGCTTCTCTTATGCAGGAAAACGGCTCGGTCTTGAAGATGCCCGTGGAACGCTGTTCTATCATTACGCAAAATTCCTTGAACAGCTCCAACCTAAGATGTTTCTTTTCGAGAACGTCCGTGGTCTGCTGACTCATGATAAGGGAAGAACCTACAAAACAATTCTTGACATATTTAAAAGTACAGGCTACACCATTCAGAAGAAAGTTCTGAATGCTTGGGACTATGGTGTTGCTCAGAAGCGTGAGAGACTTATTACTATCGACATCAGAAATGATCTTACCAATCAGATCAAGTTTACTTTCCCCACACCCCATGACTATAAGCCTGTTCTGCGTGATGTATTGCTTGACTGCCCTGAGAGTGCAGGTACACCGTATTCGGAATACAAGCGTAAAATATTTGGGTAGTGTCATAAAAGAAGTGATTTATCAAAAGTACGCCCGAAAAAA
>DBXL01000017.1:0-1698 GCA_002309275.1 Ruminococcaceae bacterium UBA1213
TTGATGTTATCCACCATTGCTTTGGGTAAAATCGAGTTGTTCATTTTGTTCTTCCTCCGCATTAAAAAGTTTCGTCCAATAAAAAATATACTTGTCGGACTTCTGATTTTGGGCTGTCTGATATTCATGTAATCACCTCTTGCATAAAATAAAAAAATCCCCCAACCATTTTGAAAAAATTCAAAACGATTGGGGGAGCAGCAATTATTCAGTTGTTTTTGCTCAAATCCTGATACGCCTTAATTTACATCGGGCAATATTTTGGCAACAAAAAAGAGAGCAATTTTTGAAAAACTGCTCTCGAAATATGGTTAAAATATGTTTTGCAGGGGTTCAAACTACATTTTAGAGAAAAATGCCTTTTTGACATCTTTGAAAATCGGCTTGAAATACATTGCCGAAATATGCAAAAAAGCCTGATAAAATCAAGCTTTTTTCGGTGACATCTTTTTTATACACCTTAGATGGTGGAGGCGAGGGGAATTGAACCCCTGTCCAAAAAGCACTTACAGCGGTTTTCTACGAGCGTAGCCAATATTTTGGGATTCCCCCGTCACAGCGTCTATTGGCAGACTCTGCGTTTCGGTAGCCTTTAGGTCATGACGGAAAGCAAGGCTCATTCCCGTTCACGTTCACCACTAATCGACGCCCCTGCCAAGCCGTGGTACTCTCAGCAGGAACGCTCGCTAATTAAGCAGCGAGGGCAACAGTTTTATTGTTGTCGTTTAATTTTAAAATCTGCGGATTTTATAGCGGTTCTGCAGTGCCGCTGCCCGCTTGCCGAAGCTCACACTCCCTGTCGAAACCTTTACGCCCCCAAATTAAATGGAAAGTTGAAAAGGGAAAATGGAAAGTTATTGACGGCTTCGTTCTTTTAAAGAGCGGTCAATGTCACGCTTTGCGTCACGTTTAGCCATGTCATCACGCTTATCATACAGTTTTTTACCCTTGCAAAGACCGAGTTGAAGTTTGACTTTTGAGCCTTTGAAATAGAGTGAGAGGGGTATCAGAGAATAGCCCTGCTGTTTGACTAAGCCGAATAAACGCATAATTTCACGCTTATGCATGAGCAGTTTTTTGACACGCATGGGATCTTTATTAAATATATTGCCCTGTTCGTATGGGCTGATATGCATACCTTTGACGAAAATTTCACCGTCTTCAATGGTACACCACGCATCTTTTAAATTGACTCTGCCCTGACGGATAGATTTAACTTCTGTGCCAAAGAGTTCAATGCCTGTTTCAAAGCTTTCCATGACAAAATACTCATGATAAGCTTTTTTATTATTTGCAATCGTCTTAAAATTTTCTTTTGCCATATACTCACCTCTTTTATCAGAGTGGAGAGTTGGGAGTGGAGAGTGGAGTTGTATCCGCTCCATTCCCAAAAATCCGCCCTTTTCGATTTTATTGCTTTACGTTAAAAATCGGAAGTTTACACCTGCTCCACTCTCAACTCTCCACACTTCACTCTCAAACGACTTCGTTTCTGCCTGAGAGGGCACGGGTGAGAGTGATTTCGTCAGCATATTCGAGGTCGGCACCGATGGGCAGACCGTAGGCAAGACGAGTGACCTTAATGCCGAGAGGCTTGATGAGTTTGGAGAGATATACACTGGTTGCTTCACCCTCAACAGTTGCATTGGTTGCAATGATGACTTCTTTCACGGTATCGCCTTCAAGCCTTGCAAGTAG
>DBXL01000017.1:1763-3563 GCA_002309275.1 Ruminococcaceae bacterium UBA1213
AATTCCCTTGTTCTTTCGAGGGCAATGACATCTCTGAAATCCTCGACAACGCATATAATAGACTTGTCACGGCTTTCGTCACTGCATACGGAACAAATTTCTGTATCCGTGAGGTTACAGCATATTTTGCAGTGACGGATACTTTTATGAGCCTGAATGATGGTCTGGGAGAAGGTATGAATCTCTTCTTCGGGCATGGAAAGGACATGATAAGCAAGTCTTGAGGCGGTCTTGTGACCGACACTCGGAAAGCGTTCAAACTGTTCAATGAGTCTTTCAAGGGGGGCTACACGATATTCTCCCATAATCAGAACAGTCCCGGAACATTCAGACCGCCGGATATTTTATCCATTGTTGCCGATTTTTCATCACGGGCTTTTCTGATAGCCTCGTTGACTGCACCGATAATCATATCGGAAAGCACTTCAATATCTTCGGGGTCAACAGCTTCCTTTTTGATTTCAAGGGATTTTATTTCAAATTTGCCTGTAACGACTGCCGTAACAGCACCGCCTGCGGAAGCTGTATATTCTTTTTCTTCAAGCTGCTGGTTAGCCTCGTCCATTTCAGCCTGCATTTTCTGAGCCTGACGTGCGAGCTGCTGGAGATTCGATGCACCGCCGCCGTTATTTCCATATCCTTTTGGTAATCTTGCTTTCATTTTAAATAACCTCCGTTAGTTTATATTTTATCTTTATTTTCAACGGGTATGCCTGCCGCTTTAAAATCCGATACAAGCTGATTGAGAGGATCGTCAGGCTTTTTTTCATCGGGATAGTTATATCTTCCCAGACTGTAATTTTTACCCGTTATCTGATGAATGGTATCACGGACTTCCGTACGGTGTTCGGGCTTTCGGAGAAGCTCAAAGCACATATCGTTTTTGGAGTCCACAAGTACATATTTTCCACTGATATAAGCGGTACTGCCGTCAAAACTTGCTCCAAGACTTTTGGAGTATTGTTTAAGGTGTTCGGTCACGTCATGCCACTGGGGAAATTTGACTGCATTTTTCCTCAACTCGTCCATATCGACATTGGGACGTTTTACGGGAGGGGCAACGGCAGATTTCACAGGAACACTCTGCACTGCAGAGGGATTGTTTTTGAGATTGACAATGATTTTTTCAAGAGCGGAAATTCTTTTTTCAAGTTCGGGACTTGCAGAGCTTTCCGCCTGCACTCCGCAGAGTTTTACCATTGTCATTTCCATTTCAATACGTCTGTTCACGCCCTGAAACATTCTTTCCATGGCGGATTGCAGGGTATCCATGATTTTTATGACAAATGGCAGACTTAACTGCTGAGCCTGCTGAGAGGCTTTTGTGAAGTCGCTTTCAGACATGACGATGCTTTCTTTGGGATTTCTGACAGTTTTTATAAGCATAATTGCCCTGAAATGTCCCACAAGTTCTTCACAGAGTCTTGCCATATCTTTGGAATTTTTATGGAGTTCATCGACAATTTCCACTGCTTTTGCAGCGTCTTTTTGAAGAACAGCGTCTGTGATTGCAAAAAGATGGCTTTTATCTGCAAGACCTGCCGTTTTTCTTACAGACTGTTCTGTGATTTTGTCAGCCTGTCCCATGCACTGGTCCAGAAGGGAGAGGGCATCTCTCATAGCACCGTCTGCAATACCTGCAATAAGCAGGGCGGCATCATGGTCTATTTCCGTATTTTCTTCCTTACAGACGTATTCAAGACGCTGTGCAATATCCTCAGGGGATATTCTGTGGAAGTCGAAACGCTGACATCTTGAAGTGATGGTGGCAGGGAGTTTATGAACTTCTGTGGTAGCTAA
>DBXL01000017.1:3605-10462 GCA_002309275.1 Ruminococcaceae bacterium UBA1213
CTGATAGAGAGCATATGTACTTCATCTATAATGTAAACTCTGTATTTTGCTTCGGCGGGGGTGAAATGAGCCTCTTCACGCAGAAGGCGTATATCATCTACACCGTTATTGCTGGCAGCGTCTATTTCAACGACATCTGTAACCGTGCCGTCATCAATGCCTTTGCAAATGGCACATTCTCCGCAGGGGTCGCCGTCTTTGGGATTAAGGCAGTTTACGGCTTTGGAAAGTATTTTGGAACAGGTAGTTTTGCCTGTACCCCTTGAGCCTGTGAATAAATAGGCATGGGCAAGCCTGTCAGCTTTGAGTTCATTTTTCAGAGTATCAGTCACTTGGGGCTGACCGATGACATCTGCAAAAAACTGAGGTCTGTATTTTCTGTATAAAACTCTGTACAATTTTAACACAGCCTTTCCAAAAATTTTGCAGTAATCTGACAAATGACTAAAAAAACAAGACAGACCACATAGAATGCGGTATCATATACTTGGAAATACGGACGGACAGACTGTCTGCATCGCACAGGGCAAAACGCTTAATGCTGCTCGATTCCTCGCCTGACATGGTTCACGGTGTCCTGTCGCACAGGGCCTGCCCGACCGCATATCCAAAAATATGAATCTGTCTTGTTGTTCCTTTATTAAGCAACGAATTAATTATACTATATATTTTTTGAAAAATCAACTGATTTTTGAAAAAATTTTAATCAGAGTGAAAGGGAATATTTCAGTTCACGCAGTTCTGTCATGGGAAATTCAAACCAGTTTCCATTGTATTTATTTTTTTTGCGTCGTGGGAGGTATATTTCAAAAGTACCGAGTACATCTGTTGCAAAAGTATCCCACTTGAAGTTTTCGGCGGAGAAAAGCACGTTTCCAACAGGAATTTTTCTTTTGAGTTCCTCTTTTGAGAGATTGCCGAAAGCATTGGTGCCTGTTGAGGCATTGACGGGCAGAAGTCCCGATATTTCATTATAGTGCAGATTGGAATAAAAAATTTCCATTTCCACTTTAGGAATTTTTTTAATGCAGAGGAAAAAAGTTTCGGTTTCGCCGTCAAATATGACATAGCCGTTGTCAAATTGATTCAGTGTGAGTATTGACAGGAGGCGGAGGAAATATTTGGGAGAATCTATGCCTGTAAAATGGGAGGCAGGTATGATAACTTTTTCTGTTCCGTAGGTGAATTTGGATAAAAACCAGCCGTTTTCAATTTTATCTATATCATAAATAATATTCAATGTCATTTCCTCCGTTTCCCGAAAAATTCACTTTACATTGATAGTGAAGAATTTTTTGACAACTTCACCTGTTTTATCGTCTTTGACCTTTGAGCATATCTGATATTCGTCTTTTCTTGCAGGCTTTATTTCGACAGAAGTTTCCTCGCTGAGAGCCTGACACCATACCCATTTTTTATCGGTAGTTTTCTTATAGACGACTGCATAGAGATAGTTTCCCGAACCGCCCTCTGCCGATGAATTCAAAACAACGCTTTCGCCAAAATTGATTTCTTTTGCAGAGATGGTGGAAGTGTTCACAAGTGCGGGCATATTGTTTCTTATCTCAAAGGGAATGGACATCACGCCTGTAAAATTACCTTTAAAGGTGAGAGTAGCGGAAGCCTTTCCGGGCATGGTATTGTTTTCATAGGAAATATCATAGTCCGTGCCTTCTTTGAGGGTGACTTCACCGAATCTTACAACGATTTGCATGATTTTAGGCTGACCGTCATATAAAAACTCTGTGCTGTCCGCAAAATAGGAAAGTGTTCTTGCCTGCACAGGCTCTATCTCAAATGTATATTCATATGAACCCGTATATTCTCCCAAGCCCGTGATATAGACGTGAGCCGTTCCGACATTGATGTTATCCAGTATTTCGATACGGTAGTCCTTGTCCTGTTCAAGCGTTTTTCCCTTGACGTTCAGGGCAAAGGGCGGTTTTATACGGTTTCCCGTGTAGGTGTAGGATTTTTCCATGCTGTATATCTCCTTTGTGTAACATACCATGTTATCATATCATTTTTTGTGAATACATTCAAGCATTTTTTGAAAATTCGGCTTTTTATACACTTTCGAGAGCAATTTCCATCATATCATTAAAAGTTTTTTCTCTTTCATCGGAAGAACAGCTTTCGCCCGTGAGGGGACAATCCGAGATTGTGCAGATACAAAGGGCATTTTTGCCAAGTCTTGCGGCATTCAGATAGAGTGCTGCACACTCCATTTCAGTGGCAAGAATACCGAGTTTTTGCCAGTCCGCAAGGTCGTTTCTGTCATCATAGAAAATGTCCGTTGTATAGACAGAGCCGACATATACTTTTTTATGAAGTCTTTCGGAAGTGTCAAAGGCTTTTTTAAGGAGTTCAAAGCTTGCAGTAGGGGCGATATTTCCGGGAAGTCCGTATTGTTCGGCAAAATTGGAGTTTGTACAAGATGACATTGCAATAACAATGTCACGCAAGCCCAATTTATCGCTGACAGCCCCAGCCGTGCCTATTCTTATAATATTATCCACGTCAAAGAATTGGAAAAGCTCATAGGAATAAATCGCCATAGAGGGCATACCCATACCGCTTGCCATGACGGAAACACTTTTGCCTTTATAAGTTCCGGTATAGCCGAGCATTCCACGCACTTCATTGACTAAAACAGCATTTTCAAGATAATTTTCAGCGATATATTTAGCCCTTAACGGATCGCCCGGCATTAAAACGGTTTTTGCAAAATCGCCTTTTTCTGCCTTGATGTGCGGAGTAGCCATATTTCAATGTGCAATTAGCAATGTGCAATGTGCAATTACTAATTGCTTTTCCCCCTTTCTAAACTATTTTCAATTATTTATTGTTTTTTGCATTTTTGGTGATAGCTGCAAGAATTTTTATCAATTCCTTGCAGTCGGAATACATACTGTCAAAAGCATTTTTTTCTATGTATCCGCTTTCATACAGCAATTCAAGCCAATATTCAGTTTCGTTAGCCTCTTTATATGCTACATACATTTTGGCACAAAAATCAGCTTTGCTTTGTGCATTTGCTCCCTCTTTTGCATTAGCACCGATACTTGTACCGCTTCTTAGAATCTGTTTTGACAATATGTATTCTTTTTTACTGTCGCAAAGATATTTGTATAATTTTATTATTCTCAATGCAAATGATTTGCTTTTATCCAAGATAATGTTATTATCCATAATTTTCTACCTAAAATATTGCACATTGCACATTGCACATTGCACATTGCACATTGCACATTGCACACTGCACATTTTCAATAGCCGAGATTTTCATTTACAAGAATGACTTTGATTCTGTCTTTATGTCTTTGCTGAGCGGTTACAACATAGTTACAGCAGATTCTGTCGGGACTTTTACAGCCGTCACCAATAAGACTGTCGGGCTTGTCGGCAGCAATGCATTTGCCGAGTTTTGCACAAGGTGTCTGACAATTCAGTCTTTTTGTATTGAGGGGGGCAGCAATGGTTTTCAGTCTGTCAACAGCGGCATTCATATCAGGCACGATTTTATTAACGCCTGCAATTACGATAACGCTTTCCGGACCATATACAATAGCAGCAACTCTGTTTGAATTTCCGTCAACGTTGTAAAGCAAGCCGTTTTCCGTAATAGCGTTGGCACTTGTAAAGAATACATCAGCAGAGAATGTTTTAATGTAAATTTCCTTTACCTGTTCGGGAGTAATGCCGGGGGCTTTTCTGTCGAGATAGTTGTAGTCGCCGCTGGAGAGAAGGGCAGGTATGCCGCATTCGCCCAGAGTGACAGAACCACCGTGTGTGACGGTATCACCCTTTTTAATGAGGGTTTTAACGAGGTCTGCAACGTCTTCTTTTTTTTCAACGAAGTAAGCCTGCATATTATTTTTGCGGAGGGCGGACATGGTTTTTTCAATCATTTCTGTCATGGTAAAAAACTTCCTTTCAAATGAATAAATATATATTTTATGAGCCAAAATAAAGCTATCAAACAAAAAGCGAGGTAGAAAAATGAACAGTGCAAACAATGAGCTTTTATCGGGGATATATAAGCTGTCAAAAACGGGCATGGAAGCCGTTGAAACGGTATTGCCGAAAGTCGAGCAGGGGGCATTGAAAGAGGAACTGACGGAGCAATATGGAGATTACTGCAAGGCAGCGTCTGACAGCGAGAACGCACTTTTGCAAAATGGGATTGTGCCGAAAGATATAGGACTTTTGCAAAAGGCGGGAATGTGGAGTTCGGTACAGCTTCATACAATCAATGATACAAGCTCCGACCATATCGCCGAGATAATGATAACAGGCACTACGAAAGGTATCATCGACCTTACAAAGCATATCGGAACTTGTAAGAATGCCGATAAAGAGATAATTGACTATGCAAACGGCTTCATATCCAAAGAGCAGAAACACATTGATAATTTAAAAGTGTTTCTCCAGTAAGCTTATTTTACTACAAAACAGGATTTTTTACAATAAAAAAATGAAAGTCAGCAAAGAAAAATTGCTGACTTTTTTGTTAGGATTCGCTTTTTCTGTAAAGGATGAATTTTCTTGCAAAGAAATTCCACATATAGACAAGTACAATGGCAAGGCATTTGCCGATAATATAATACTTGTCAACGGGGATAAGAGAGCCGAATACGGCATTTTTTACAAGAAATCCTGCTGACTGAAAGATATTGTGTTCTGCAAAGGGAGCGATGATAAGTTGAGTAAGTCCGAGACCGATAATGCCGATAACGGCAAAGCCGATAAAATCTGCTGTACGGTTTTTGACTTTAGCCTTTGCAAAAACCCAGAAAGTCGAAACAATATAATTGACGGTCAGACCGGCAATAAAGCCGAATACAACCGCCCATGTTTCGGGCATTTGAAAGAGTTCTTTGCAGAGAATCACCACGAACATATCAACGACGGAGGCAAGACCGCCTACAAATATGCTTCTGAAAAATTGGACAGCGGTGTTGCTTGTTTCAGTGATAAAGAGCTTTTGAAACAGATTTTTCATAAACTGCCTCCGTATATCAGGCAGTCCTGTATTTCTCATAATATTTCACATACAGCAGGAAAGCTATGAGAGCGAGTACGGCAAAAACAGCCGAACAAGTATAGAAATAATTGAACAAGTTGGTGAAGTAGCCGACAAAGAGATTATAAAGGGAGCGTGTGCTGATATTGATTTTGGATATGATATTAGAAGCGGAGATGAAAACAGGTATAACGACGGATGCCAAAGCTCCTCCGGCAAGACCGTAGCAAATATATTTGTAGCGTCTGTGTTTATAGCGGTTGGTGAAGAATATCACGCCGGATATACCCAGAATAAGAACGGTAAGCACCCCTATAATAATATTGAGAGTGTTATTGAAATCGTCAATATATTTTCCTATCACGGAGAAAAAGGGGATAGAAATCTGGTCTGTGTATATATTAGCGGCCTCATTCACGAAATAGATAATATTGTCTTCAGAATCCGAAGTAAGTTCGATGCCGTTTTGTGTTGCATAGTTCTGCACTTCGGCATAAAGTTTCTGTTTGAATTCCGTTGTATCAACAAGGTTATTATCGCCGGCGTAGAATGAATTTACATAGCTTTCGACTGCTTTTTTCACATCATAGCCGTTAGCAAATGATACAGCAAATTCAGGTTCAAATCCGCTGGCATATACGAGGTCTGTAAGACAGCTTTGAAGTTCATACCTGACCATACTGTAATAGCCTTTGCTGTCCATAGTATTGAGCATGAAGTCCTTTGAAAAGACGGTAAACCTCAGCACCATGCATATAGACAGCAAAAACAGCACGAATGACAGGAAAAACGCCATCACGCAGTATAAAAGGGGTTTCAATTTTGATTTTTTTCTGCGGTGATGGTGATGTTCATGCTCATGTTCTTCAGATTCATTGGTTGACTGAACTTCGGATTCATGTTCTTTTTGATTTTCGGGCATGGTTTTATCAACTCCTGTCATTAACTGTTCTTGTCTATCATAGGACCTGAAACATATTTGGCATACACAAAAGCTCTCATATCTGTAAGACCGAGAGTGTCGAAGGGATAACAGGTGTACATAATGAGATTTTCCTCATTTTTACTGAGGTCATAAGCCGAGCGATCCTGATTATCGGTGATTTTGATACCTGTTATTTCATATTTATAGTTGCCATAGTTGGTTCTTATTCTAACAATCTGACCTTCTTTTGCATATTTAAGACCATTAAAATAAGTATTATTATGACCTGCGATGAGTACGGTTCTGCCATATCCGGGAATAGCACTGCCGTTATAGATACCCACACCATTTCCAAGAACATACCAGCTGTCACCGAAATAAAGGTCTGCTTTTATCTGGCAGTCATCTATGCTAAGTTCACCGAACTGGTCCTCGTATGAGGGGAAAGTGAAGCTTGAGATACTGACGGTATCGGGTTTATCGGGGTTTTTTGAAACTTCCGAAGAGTCCTCGACAGGCACGAATATATTTCTATGGTTATTTTCAAAAGTTTTCTCCTTATCGGAGAAGAACATATTGGACATAGCAACATAAGACGATGCCGAGGGCAGTACCACAAGGGTGCATATCAGATAGATGATTACACAAAAAACAATGGGAAGAATAATGAAATTCTTCCCATGTAAAGAACCTTTCTGCTGGGATCGGCTTTTGTTCTTACCACTGCGTGAGTGGTGGTGATGGTGATGGTGGTGATGATGGTGATGATGTTCAGACATCTTCACGAACTGCCGACTTTTTCTTTTTAATGAGGCAGACACCTGCTGCTGAAACAAGAAGAACGCCTGTTCCTGCAACTGACGTAACACCCGGAATGTTAAAGTCAATGCCTGTTCTCTTTATGGG
>DBXL01000063.1 GCA_002309275.1 Ruminococcaceae bacterium UBA1213
GCGATAATGAAAGATTGTGGATTTATCGGCAAATACATAAAGTGCATTGAGGGCGGTGCAGGCTCTATTCCCCGTAAAAGTGACGGCAAATACGGCACATGGTTTAAAAAGTCCGTCAATATGCCGCCACAAAGGGGCGACTTGTTCTTTTTGCGTTACAACGATTATCCCAATGAAGATAAATATTTCTGTGACCATGTGGGAATTGTTGAAGAAGTAAACGGCAATATCATAACAACACTAGAGGGCAATGTTGACGCAATAAACGGCAACAAATGGGCGGAAACGTCTATTTTCAAGAGAAAATACCGCAAATTGTATGATGAAAACAATGATGTAGTGTATGCCTTTTACCGCCCGAACTGGCAGACCGAAACCAAAACTACAACTACCTCTGCCAAAAAAGACATTGAAATATATCAGTTGAATTCCTCAAAGAAAGTTGACTATACTGTAAAAGTATCTGCAAGCGACGGTCTTAACATCAGACAGGGGGCAGGGCTGAGTTATAAAATTCTCGGTACAGTTCCATGTAATTTTAGCTTGGAATTCATGCGATTTTTCTTTGCGTGAAAACAGAAAAACGGTGCCAAAAAAATCAGAGTGATTTTGATAGGCGATTAATGATTTTATTTATGATGTGTCAGAGCCATTCAACGCTTGTTACATAGAATACTTCACACGAATGGTTACCGCTGTCTGTACGGGTAGTGCTGGAACGCCATGAAAATGTAGAGCCGGCAGAATTTCTGCCCCCAATGCTGACAAGGTAGCCTTGTAGTCTGATATGGTCTCCACGCCTGATGTATCCGACTTTTTTTCTTATATCATCATCGGCAGGGATAATATGATTGTTAGAAGACTGTCGTATAATACGGAGTTCACCGCCTGCAATGCCCAATTCCTGAGGGGTATCCACTCTCCAGTAATACCATCGGTTGTCCTGTCGCCAGTGAAAATTCACATCATTGTTGTGTTCGGCGACGGTTCCCCATGCAAGAGCGAGGTCTTTGGGAGCCAATGCACCGCTCAATCCGGTTTGATAGTCATGTGTGCTGACGACAAGGGCTTCTATATCATATTGATATAAATAGTTGACAGTCAGGTCATAGCCGTTTACAGAGATATGGGTATTGCCTGTTGTTTCGGTCTGGACAGGCTCTCTTATGCCTGCAACAGAATTTCTGCTGCCGTTTTTGAACTGGAAATAAAAGATTATGCTAAAAATGATAATTCCTATTACTGTGTATGTCAGCAGTTTCTTTTTTGTTTTCATAAACATCATTCCTTATTGTTTTATTTATTTATCAATATGATAGCATGAAGAGAGGCGCATGTAAACTGTCAATTAAAAGAGGAGTGAGAAAGAATTCTCACTCCTGATATTATTGGGGATTTCCGCACTTGTTACAGCCGCTGCACCCACTGCATTCACATATATTTTTACCTTGTTTTTTTCTGTGTACAAGGTAGATGATGTCGAGTAAGATGACGGCAGACACAACAGCGGATATGATAATAGTTGAGGCATTGTCCAAGATGAAATCGGGCATATCAGATACTCCTTTATATTTTGGCAGATTGGGAAGCAGGGCGGAAAAGCATATAGCACATCAATGCAAGAACCAGCAGAGCAAATACAAGACCTGTTATATTCATGGTGCCTGTAAAGATACTGCCTATCTGGAATATCGTGAGTGAAACGGCATAGGCAAACAAGCATTGATAGCCGATTGCAAAGAGAGTCCATTTGGGACTGTTCATTTCTCTGCGGATAGCTCCCATGGCGGCAACGCATGGAGCACAAAGCAGATTGAATGTAAGGAAAGAGTATCCGGCGAGCTGTGTGAGACCTTGAAAGTCAAGTACACCGAATACACTGACAATTTCCTCTTTTGCAAGGAGTCCCATAAAAGTGGCGATGGCAGCGGTAGAGTTACCGAAGCCCAGAGGGGCGAATATCCAGCAGACAGAATTGCCTATGATAGAGAGGATACTGGAGCCGTTGCTGTTGAAGTTGGAATGGAAACCGAATGTATTGTCATTCCAGCCGAGAGAATTGAGCAGCCATATGACAACGGAGGAAAGCAGAATAACAGTACCGGCTTTTTTGATAAAGGACCAGGTTCTTTCCCAGACGGAACGCATGACATTGGAGAATATAGGCATATGGTAAGCCGGGAGCTCCATGAGAAAGGGAGTAGCGTCACTGGAGAGGAATTTTGTTTTTTTGAGCATGATGCCGGAGAGGATAACAGCGGCTATGCCCATAAGATAGGCACTCGGAGCAACCCACCATGCACCGCCGAAAAGTACGGATGTAATGAGAGCGATAACAGGCAGTTTGGCACTGCAGGGGATAAATGAAGTTGTTATTACAGTCATTCGTCTGTCACTGGGACTTTCAATAGTTCTGGAGGACATGATACCGGGGACACTGCAGCCTGAGCCTACAAGAAGGGGGATAAAAGATTTTCCCGACAGACCGAAATATCTGAAAATGCTGTCGAGTATAAATGCGATTCTTGCCATATAGCCGCATGATTCAAGCATAGCGAGAAAGAAGAATAAAAGGAAGATTTGGGGAATGAATCCAAGAACCGAGCCGACACCTTTAATAATACCGTTGAATACAAGACTGCTGAGCCATTCGGGAGTATCGGCAAAAAGCGGTCTGAGAAGTGCAGGGATACCGGGTATCCATAAATTAAAGAGATACCAGCCCTCACCGAATATGCCGTCATTTACCCAATCAGTAGCGAGTGTACCGAGGGAACTACCCCACGGCATAGGAACAGGCATTACGACAAAGGCATATATAATAAACATAATGCCTGCAAATATGGGCAGGGCAAGAAAACGATTAGTAACGATTCTGTCGATTTTGGCAGAAATGGTTGCTTCACTTTTCAATTTTTTGGTATAGCACTTTTGGAGAACAGAGGTAATATAATTATATCTGTCGTTTGTAATGATACTTTCTGCATCGTCATCAAGTTCTCTTTCGGCGGCGGCAATATCTTTTTCCATATGTTTGCGTTTTTCGTCGCTGATATGGAGTTTTTTAATAACTCTTGCATCACGCTCGAATATTTTGACAGCATACCACCTCTGCTGTTCTTCGGGCATATCATGCAATACAGCTTCTTCGATATGTGCAATAGCGTGTTCGGCAGGTCCCGAAAACAAATGCTGAGGAATAGGCTTTTCGCCCTGAGCAGCGGCAATCGCTGTTTCAGCCGCCTGTGTAATGCCCTCATTTTTGAGTGCGGATATAGTCACTATCTTACAGCCGAGAGCCTTTGAAAGTTTGTCAATTTGGATTATATCGCCGTTTTTGCGTACAACGTCCATCATGTTGAGGGCGATGACAACCGGAATACCGATTTCCACAAGCTGAGTTGTAAGATAGAGATTTCTTTCAATATTGCTTGCGTCAACGATGTTGAGGATAACATCAGGCTTTTCCTCAATGAGATAGTTTCTTGCAACGATTTCTTCAGGGGTATAGGGGGAGAGGGAGTAGATACCGGGCAGGTCTGTGACGGTAACATCATTGTATTTTTTAAGCTTGCCCTCTTTTTTTTCAACGGTAACGCCGGGCCAGTTTCCCACGAATTGATTTGAGCCTGTCAGAACGTTGAATAAAGTCGTTTTACCGCTGTTGGGATTGCCGGCAAGGGCTATTTTGACAGCCATAAAAATTCACCTTTCTTTTTCACTGTATTTCTATCATTTCTGCATCGGCTTTTCTGAGAGAAAGCTCATACCCTCTCACAGTGATTTCAATAGGGTCGCCTAAAGGGGCGAATTTGCGGATATATATTTCTGTATTGCGTGTAATGCCCATGTCCATAATTCTACGCCTTACAGCACCCTCGCCGTGAAGTTTCACAACAGTCACTTTATCGCCGGGTTTGGCATTGCGAATGGTTCGCATATAGCATACCTTCTTTCATGTAACTTTAAGGTTAAACAAGTAAAATCAAGCTTGTCTGACTGATTAGTAACTTAACATATCTAATTGAGTATGTCAAGAGTTTTGTCAATAAAATTCTACGGTGTGGCAGGGGATATAAATATTGAAATTCAGGCGGAATTAAGTTATAATTGAAAGGCAGACAAAAAGGAGGAGAGTCTTGGTGAAAAAGATATGTTCGGTATTTCTGTTGCTGTGCATGGTGGCGGGAATGAGTTCATGCAGAGATGAGAATGTTCCCGACAGGGAGCTGTTAAGACCGTCTGTGACGGCAGATGAGAGCCTTCCGGGAAAAAGCAGGACGGTATGGGACTGTGTGTATTTCGGCACATATCCCACAGCGGAAGTGACAGACGGCAAATTTACGGCTGTTGAGGGCTATGCAGTCAAAAACGGGGATATAATAGAAGATAAAAGTTTATATGAAAAGCTCTCGATGGCAGAATGGGAGAATGATGAAACGGTCATAGACGGGGAAAAATACCGCCGTCTGAAAGGCGATGAGGGAGCAAACAGGGTACAGCATTATTTGTGGGATAGTCAATATCATTATTTCAAATATATGCCTGTGAAATGGAGAGTAATGGAAATAAAAGATGATGTGATAACGCTGATGTGCGACCGACAAATAGAGTGTATCGCATACAATGCCAATGCGGAAGACGTATATTGGGAGAACTGCACGTTAAGAAGTTTTCTGAACGGCTATACAGCGGAAAGCAATCTTGCAGGAGTGGATTTTTCGGCAAGACCGCAGGACAGTTTTTATTATACAGCCTTTTCCGAAGAGGAAAAAAGTGTTATCATCAAGTCAGATGTGAAAAATCCGAATAATTATTATTTTGGAACGCCGTGCGGAAATGATACAAAGGACTATGTTTTCATTCTTGATGAAGAGGAGGTATTTGACGCAGGGAAAAGTGCGGTATGCAGTGGATTTGCCTCAAGTGACGGCACAGATGATACGGCAAGGAGATTTCAGCCGACAATGTATGCAATGGCAAGGGGTGCATGGTACAGCCCCTCGGAAAGCACTTTAGGGAATGGTTTCTGGCTGTTGAGAACGAGCGGATATACTCCCTCCAATGTGAATTATATATGTGATTTCGGAGCGGTGTATAATCGTGGCACCTATGTAACGGTGAGAGATGCAGGAATTCTTCCCGTAATCCGTGTGGATAAAGAAAAGGCAATTCTGGGATATGCAGGCAAGGTATCCTCTGACGAGATATTTAAACCGTCAGCGAATAAAACGGCGGAAAAGTTTTCACAAATATCGGAGAATATCCATACATACAGTCTGTCAGATGTAAAGCTTTCGGAGCCTGTGGTTGAAAAGGACCAGTTTTATTCAAGCGGTTATAAAGCGACATGGGATTGTATATATTTTGGCACATATCCCACAGCGGAAGTGACAGACGGCAAATTTACGGCTGTTGAGGGCTATGCAGTGGGAGAGGGAGATGTCATTACAGACAGAGAGCTTTATGCAAGGCTTTCCGAAGCGGAATGGGAGAATGATGAAACGGTCATAGACGGGGAAAAATACCGCCGTCTGAAAGGCGGGAGAGAAAAAAACAGTCCCCAGCATTATATATGGGATAATGCGTATCATTATTTCAAATATACTCCTGTAAAATGGAGAGTAGCAGAGATAAATGAAAACAGAGCCATGCTTATAGCAGACAAACTGATGGACTGTGAAAAATACCATATCAATTCGGCAGAAGTGCAGTGGGAGAATTGTACTTTAAGGAGTTTCCTGAACGGATACGGTGCAGAAAGCAATATTGCAGAAATAAGTTTTGCACAGAGAAATCAGGACAGCTTTCTGAATACGGCATTCAGTGAAGAAGAAAAAAGCTGTATCATTGATTCTGATGTAGAAAACCCTGATAACAGCTATTATAATACAGACTGTGGCAATACAGTGAAAGACAAGGTATTTGTATTGAGTTCGGCAGAGGTATTTTCAACGCCTGCAGCGGCACGCCACGGATTTTATGCAGGCAGTGGAGTCGATGACTCTGCCAAGAGATTCAAAGCGACAATGTATGCAAAGGCAAGGGGGACATGGTATAGTCCTGTTGAGGGGTATAGAGGCAACAGCTTCTGGTATATGAGAACAAACGGCTACAGCCTTTCCAACGCTACATATATATGTGATTTCGGATATATATATAACAGAGGTACAGATGTAAGCTGCAGTGATGCAGGCATACTGCCTGCCATTCAGATAGACCTGTCAAAAGCAGAAGTTGTGTATGCGGGAAAGGTATCTTCACAGCAGTAAGACAGCAGGATATAAAAAAATACTTGATATTCTTGTGATTGTGTGATAGAATAGATACGATATTTTTTACAGGAGGCTATTATATGTCAGGACACTCAAAATGGAGTACGATAAAGCGTAAAAAGGAAAAAACAGACGGTGCAAGAGCAAAAATTTTCACAAAAATAGGCAGAGAGCTTGCAGTTGCGGTCAGAGAGGGAGGCGGAGCCGATCCCAATTCCAATGCCAAGCTTCGTGAATGTATCGCAAAGGCAAAAGCCAATAACGTGCCTAATGATAATATTGAGCGTATCATCAAGAAAGCAGCGGGAAGTACGGATTCAAGCAATTATGAAGCAATCACATACGAGGGTTACGGACCGTGCGGAATAGCGGTTATCGTCGAAACGCTGACGGATAACAGAAACCGTACAGCCGGTGATATTCGTCATTACTTTGATAAATTCGGAGGCAATCTTGGAACACAGGGCTGTGTGTCATTCATGTTCACTCAGAAAGGTCTGATTGTCATAGAGAAAGAGGACAATGACGAGGATAAGCTCATGGAAGATGCTCTGGAAGCAGGTGCAGCGGATTTTTCATCAGAATCAGCGGATGTGTATGAGATATACACGGAACCGGAAGACTTTGGTACAGTGATGGAAGAGCTTGAGAAAAAGGGTTATGAATTTGTATCGGCAGATGTTTCCATGATACCGTCAACCTACACGAAGATAGAAGACGAGGAAGCCGCCGAGAAAATGCAGAAACTGCTTGATAT
>DBXL01000097.1:0-10207 GCA_002309275.1 Ruminococcaceae bacterium UBA1213
TTTTGAGATAAAGCAGATAAAGAAAAATAACGGCTTTTTCAGCGTGATTTCGGAAAATATCACTGTACAGGCTGAAAATATCGTATTTGCGACAGGTTCAAAAGCCTCTTCTTCTCTCGGTGCAAATGACAGCGGTTATAAACTTTTACAGAATTTCGGTATCAATCCGACATCGTTAAAGCCTGCACTTTGTCCCGTTGTTACGAAAGAAAAATATAAATCTCTCAAAGGTGTCCGTGCAAAAGGGATTGTTACTCTTTTTGACGGCGATAAAAAAATAATCTCCCGTGAGGGCGAAATTCAGTTCACGGATTACGGCATTTCGGGTATATGTGTATTTGACATATCCCGATTTGTGAGTGACTGCAAAAATCCGAAAATATTCGTTGATGTCATGAAGGAATATTCCGAAAATCACTTGTGTGATTATCTCTTTAAGTGCAGAAAGATTTTCACAAATGCAGGGGATATATTGACAGGTGCATTGAATAAAAAGTTGGGACAGGTGATTGTGCAGACTTGCGGATTATCTTCAAAAACGTGCCGTGAGCTGTCCGAAAGTGATATAAAAAAGTTGGCTCATACCGTGAAGAATTTCACATTCACGCCTTTGAAAAGTGAAGATTACAGTAATGCACAGGTATGTGCAGGGGGTATCACGTCAAAATATGTATATCCCGAAACGCTCATGTCAAAGACGGTGAAAAACTTGTATATATGCGGAGAACTGCTTGACGCTGACGGAGAGTGCGGAGGATATAACCTGCATTTTGCGTGGGGAAGCGGAATACTTGTCGGAAAATCCATAAAATAGGTGAAGTTATGATTAGAATAAATGAAGTTGCGTTGAATCTCGATTATGATGAAACAAGCCTGAAAAAAGCAGTGGCTAAAAAATTGAATATATCCGTTTCGGAGATAAAATATATTTCTCTTTACAAGAGAAGTGTTGACGCAAGAAAAAAGGACAACGTGCATTTCACAGCGTCAGTTGATGTAAAAGTTGATAATGAAAACAGAGTTCTGAAAAAATGCAAAAATGCTGTATTGGTCGAGGAATATCAATATAATTTGCCGAAGTGCAGGAAATTATCAAAAAGACCTGTTATCATAGGCAGTGGACCTTGCGGAATGTTTGCGGGTTTGATACTGGCACAGTGCGGACAAAATCCGATTATCATTGAGCGTGGGCGTGATGTTGACAGCCGTACAAAAGATGTCAATTCTTTCTGGTCGGTAGGTGTGCTTGATGAAAAATCGAATGTGCAGTTCGGTGAAGGCGGTGCAGGGACTTTTTCAGATGGTAAATTGAATACAGGCACAAAGGATAAACGTATCAGAAAAGTGCTGGAAGAGTTTGCAGAAAACGGCTCTCCAAAGGAAATTTTATATCTTGCAAAGCCACACATTGGCACGGATATGCTGAAGATGACGGTTAAAAATATTCGTGAAAAAATTATTTCACTCGGCGGTGAATATTGGTTTGAAACAAAATTGACGGATATAAAATTTTCTGACGGAAAAATAAATGCGGTTGTTCTGGAAAGGGATAATGAAACATTTACTCTTGAAACGGATAACGTCATTCTGGCGATAGGTCACAGTGCAAGAGATACGTTTGAAATGCTGAAAAATAAAAATATCGCTATGGAGCAAAAGGCTTTTGCTATGGGTGTCAGGATAGAGCATTTGCAGGAGCTTATTAATAAAAGTCAGTATGGCAGTTTCTGGAATAACAAATATCTGTCGGCAGCGGATTATAAATTAGCCGTGCATTTGAATAATGGCAGAGGTGTATTTACATTCTGTATGTGTCCGGGTGGAAGTGTTGTGGCGGCGGCAAGCGAACACGGCAGACTTGTCACCAATGGCATGAGTGAATTTGCCCGTGATAAAGTCAATGCGAATTCTGCACTTTTAGTCGGAATAAATCCCGATGATTTCGGCAGTTCGGATATACTGGCAGGCGTGGCGTTTCAAAGACGGCTCGAAGAAATGGCATTTCATGCAGGCGGTGAAAATTATCATGCTCCCGTACAGCGTGTATGCGATTTTCTCAAAAAGCAAAAATCCATTGAAACAGGTTCAGTAATACCAAGCTATCAGCCTGGATATACACTTACAAATTTGGATATATGCTTACCTGAATATATGGCGGATTCTCTGAGAGAGGGAATTGTCTTAATGGATAAAAGACTGAAAGGCTTTGCAGACGGTGACGCAGTTTTAACAGCGGTTGAAAGCAGAAGTTCTTCACCTGTGAGGATATTGAGAGATGAAAGTATGCAGTCAGTGTCGGTGAAGGGCTTGTATCCGTGCGGAGAGGGTGCAGGCTATGCAGGGGGAATTGTATCAGCGGCGGTTGACGGTATCAAAGCCGCCGAAATGGTATTGCAATTTTCCTGAAATGATATTATAATATAGGGGACTGATTATGGACAGAGGAAAGTTTATTGTATTTGAGGGAATAGACGGTTCGGGCAAGGGTACACAAATCAATCTGCTTGTTAATGAGATGAAAAGGCAGGGGAGAACGGTCTATCAGACCGCTGAACCGACAAATTCCGTGACAGGCGGGATTTTGCGTGACGCTTTGGGCGGTTTTACGGATAGAACTGCTTATGAAATGTCGGCAATGTTTTTGCTTGACAGAATTTTTCATAATTCCAATAAAATCAACGGCATTAAGCAGTTTCTTGAAAAAGGTGTAGATGTTGTATGTGACAGATATTATTATTCGTCATTCGCCTATCAGGGAATAGACGCTGATTTGAAATGGGTGATGGATATGAATTTGCACTGCAAGGAGATTTTAAAGCCCGATTTATGTATATTTCTGGATATAGACAGTAAAGCATCTGATGAAAGAATTGCAAAAAACCGTTTGGAAAGAGAGATTTATGAAGAAAAGACAATGCAGGAGAGAATCAGAAAGAGATTTTTGGAAGTGTTTGCACTTTTGAAAGACAGCGAAAATGTAAAAATCGTTGACGCTTCAAGGAGTATCGGAGAGGTGTCAGGCGATATAATAAAAATTTATAATGAGTTTAAAGGAGAGGTTTGAAAATGCATATCAATACGAAATGCGTACAGGCAGGCTATGAGCCTAAAAACGGAGAATCGAGAGTTATACCGATAGTGCAGAGCACGACTTTTAAATATGACTCTGCGGCAACTCTGGGAAAGCTGTTTGACTTGGAGGAAGACGGATTTTTTTATACCCGTCTGACAAATCCGACATTGAGTGCAGTTGCGGCTAAAATTGCAGCACTGGAGGGCGGTGTCGGAGCCATGCTGACGGCTTCGGGACAGTCTGCAAGTATGATTTCTATTACAAATATATGCCATGCTGGTGACCATGTTGTATGTGCAAGTGCCATTTATGGCGGTACTTTCAATTTGTTCAATAAGTCACTGAGAGAACTTGGAATAGATTTCACGTTTGTAACACCCGATTCAACGGAAGAGGAAATTAATGCGGCTTTTCAGGAGAATACAAGGGCTGTATTTGTGGAAAGTGTATCGAATCCGTCACTTGATGTTGCAGATGTAGAGCTGTATGCAAAATTAGCTCATGCACACGGTGTACCGCTGATTGTAGATAATACATTCCCTACACCCGTTAATTTCAGACCATTTGAATGGGGTGCAGATATAGTTGTACATTCGACTTCAAAATATATGGACGGTCATGCCGTTGCATTGGGCGGAGTTGTTGTAGATAGCGGAAACTTTGACTGGACAAACGGAAAATATCCTGCATTCACAGAGCCTGATGAATCCTATCACGGAGTTATCTATACCGAGAAGTTTGGCAAGGCTGCCTATATCACAAAGGCTGTTACACATATGATGAGGGACTACGGACCTCAGCAGAGCCCTCAGAATGCATTCTTGCTTAACTTGGGATTGGAAACGCTGTTTTTGAGAATGGAAAGACACTGTTCCAATGCCCTGAAAGTTGCAAAATTCCTTGAAAGCAATGATAAAATTGAGTGGGTAAATTATCCTGGACTTGAAAGCAACAAGTATTATGAACGCTGTCAAAAATATATGCCGAATGGTTCATGCGGCGTTATTTCATTCGGCGTAAAGGGCGGCAGAGAAAAGGCTATGCAGTTCATGGACAATCTGGATATGATAAAGTTGGTTATTCATGTAGCAGATGCAAGAACTTGTGCACTGCACCCCGCAAGCACTACTCACAGACAACTTAATGATAAACAGCTTGAGGACTGTGGAGTAAAGCCCAATCTTATCAGAATGTCTGTGGGAATAGAATATGTTGATGACATTATTGCGGATATTAAGCAGGCACTGGAAAAAATTTAATAAAAAGTCATTTTTGTTTCATAGAATACTTGATATTTGGATATTATATATGCTATAATGTCACTAATGAGGGGTGATGTTTTTTATGGCAAGTACAAATCTTAATGTCAGGGTAGATGAAAATGTAAAAAAAAGTGCCGAAACAGTTCTTGACGAGCTTGGACTGAATATGTCCACAGCAGTGAATATGTTTTTGAGAGCAGTAATCCGTGAAGAAGGAATACCTTTCAAAATGTCCCTGAAAAAGCCGGAAGAGGAAGAAATTTAAAAAAAATGACAGGATTTCCTGAAAAGAAATCCTGTCATTTTTACTTTTGCAGAGAAATTAAAAATCTGTTTTTAAAGGGAGGAATAACCGAAACTGTTTACAATGGCTTCAAGCTTTTCGTTTTCCGCACACATGGGACAGCGGTTAGGCTTGTAACTGTTGTAGTCGCCGAGGTCGTTGGGATCAAAAACAGAATATACAGGGTGACCGTCACATTCTTCAACGGTAGCAAAAATGGCAGCAACGCCCATTACCTGACCGCCGTAGTAGTTTACGGCATCTATGGCGGCTAATGCACTTTTACCGGTGGTGACGGAGGCAGCAACTATTAAAACATGTTTGTTGAGTATCATAGGCACGAGGTTATCACGGAACATCAGCTGACCGCCTGTAATGAATTCGGGGGAGATTACATAGATAGTCTGATGTGCATTCATGTTGATGTAGTCATCTTTGGTAAGCTGGTCTGCAATGCAGGTGCCGACAACCTCCATGCCGTCTATGCAGAGGATAGTATCAATAATAGTGTTTGTCTGATAGTTGACTACAAGATCCTGAGCAAGAGCTTTGGCTTCGGAAAGTCTTGTTTTCTGAGTGGTAACGTCGATAAAGTAGTTGGTATGGCTATGCATGGTTGCAAAATGCCCTTTCTGTACTCGCAGGAAAAGATTTGGATTTTTGGTTCTTATTTTAAGTTCTTTTGCCATAAATTTCACCTCGAAAAAAATTTTTTTATGGGACATAACTATATTAACCTATTTTCAGAAAGAAATCAAGAATTTTTATATGTTTAAACGGAAATATTATAGAATGAGGAATGTGAAATATTTATCATTTCCGGTTTATCATTCCTCATTTCTATTGAATTGCGGCGGAAATAATTGTATAATCAGTCAGTGATAAAATGATGAAAGGAAATGGGAATGAGAGAAGGTATATTTACACCCATAGGGGAATATTTCAGAAAAACCGATAAACTATTCTGGCTGCTCACAATAGCCCTGTCGGTGCTGGGGTGCATTCTGATAGCAAGTCAACAGAGGGCTGACAGCGTGGACTTCCTCAAAACACAGATAATTGCAGTGATTATGGGAGTGGTCTGTGCAGGGGCTGTATCGGTGATTAATTATAATTACATGGGAAAGTATTGGTATATTGCAGGCGGAGCAGCAGTGATTCTGATGACGGCTGTATTTTTCATAGGAATGAGAGTCAGCGGTACAGATGATACAGGCTGGATAAGACTGCCGTTTGGAGTGACGTTTCAGCCGTCGGAATTTGTGAAAATATGCTTTATAGTGACGTTTTCAAAACATCTGGCATATCTGGCGGAAAAAAATTGGCTGCACAGTTTTTTGGGAGTGCTGACACTTTTATTTCACGGTGCAGTGCCTGTTGTGATGATACACTTTCAGGGAGATGACGGTGCAGCCCTTGTATTTGCACTGATGTTTACAGTGATGACGTTTGCGGCAGGCGTACAGATAAGATATTTTATTCTGGCATTGATAGGAATGGTATGTGCAGTGCCGTTTTTCTGGACAAGTATTCTGAACAGTGAACAGAAAAATCGTTTTGCCGTGCTTTTCAGCAGTGATGATGATATGTTCAGGACATACGGCTGGCAGCAGTATCAGGGAAAAGTGTCCATTGCTTCGGGCGGACTGTTTGGGAAAGGCTTGTTCAACGGACCGAGAGTGGCAAGGGATATAGTACCGTATCAGGAAAATGACTTTATTTTTACGGTTGCGGGAGAGGAACTGGGATTTATAGGCTGTACAGTGATACTTTTACTGTTTGCGGCAATGCTTTTCAGGGTACTGAAAAACTCTGCACGTTCCGGAAATGCACTGGGAAAGAATATATGCACAGGATTTTTTGCACTGATAAGCATACAGGTACTTGTCAATTTGGGAATGGTACTGGGAATACTGCCCGTTGTAGGCATCACTTTGCCGTTTCTGAGTTCGGGCGGTTCATCTGTGGTATGCCTGTATCTGGGAGTGGGACTTGTGCAGAGTGTCTATATGCATCCAACTTATGAAGAAAAATTGTCTTTAAAGCTCAAAGCTAAAAAATATAACAAAGTTTTTGTGTAATCAGCACGAAAATTTTATAAAAAAACTGTTGACATAAACAAATTTTTCTTTTATTATGTATCTTGTAAACTGAAACAAAAAAGGAGACGTGTTTTTTAATGTCAGCAGATGCCGACAGTTTCAAATTTTTCTTTACGTCAGCCGGTGCGGTCACGGCAACGGCAATCGTTTTATTTTGTACAGTGATGAGTTTTTTTTATTCGCTTTTGGAGTATTCCGCAAGATTTTCGGGTGACCTCAAGCATTCAAGTGAAGAAGATGAAACGAAGCTTCAAAAGGCACTCAGAATACTTGAAGATTCAGAAAAATATCAGGACAGGGCACAAACGGGATTTTTGATCAATTTTGCCCTTGTGATGGTATTTTCAAGTGTGGGATATATTCCGTTTGCAAAAGTGCTTTTTTCGGGGGCAGGTGACGTATGTTCGGATATTATCGCTTTTGCGGCAGTCATAGCGGTAACATTGATTCTGTCGGCACTGTTTGGCAGATTTTTACCCAAAAGGCTTGCATTTCTTGATGCTGAAAATATCCTTGCAAAGTATTCTGCGTTTTTTATAGTAATTTCTGCATTGGAAGTGCCTGTGACTTTGATATGTTCTGCGGTTTCGGGGGGAATTGCAAAGATATTCAGTCACGGTTCGGGCGGGGATACCAAAAACAAGACAGAAGAAAAAATACTCATGATGGTAGATGAGGGCGAGGAAAACGGAATTATTGAGGAAAATACAAAAAGCATGATAGAGAATGTATTTGACTTTGATGATACGACCGTAGGCGAAATCATGACACACCGAAAAGATATTGTTGCAGTGGAGGACAATGCCAAGATAACGGAAGTTACAAAGACTGCAATTAAAAGCGGCTGTTCCAGAATCCCTGTGTATCACGGTGATATTGATAATATAGTAGGAATCATCTATGTGAAAGACCTGCTGAAATATGTCAGTACAAATGCACCGTCACAGACTGTCGGAAGTGATATTATCAGAAAAGCCGTATTTGTGCCGGAGTCGAAAAGGTGCAGTGAAATGTTCGAGTACATGACGAAGCATAAAACACAAATTGCTGTCGTTGTAGATGAATTCGGCGGAACAGGCGGCATTATCACTATGGAGGATTTGATAGAGTCCATTCTTGGAAATATTCAGGATGAATATGACAATGAAGAGGAAGATATAAAAAAGCTTGCCGAAAACAGCTTTAAAGTAGATGGCGCAACGCCTCTTGATGAAATAGGGGAGCTTACGGGAATCGACTTTGAAGACGAAAATGATGATACCATTGCAGGAATCATGCTTGACAGGCTGGGATATATCCCCAAAAACAGCGAACATCCCTCAATAGAGATAGAAAACACAAGATTTACCGTTCTGGAAGTCGAGAACAGAAGAATATCCAAAATTCTTGTTGTAAAGAAAAAACCTGCGAGTGAAGAAGTCCATGCCTGAAAAAAAGCCTACAAAATATTCATTTAAATGGATATATCTTTGGAAGTTTTTTTATCGAAAGCGGGCTTTACTTTTCAGGGGATTTTGTTGTATGATTGTATTGCGGGAAAGGAAATTTTTTTGCTGATTGAAACGGAGGTTTTACAAATGGCAGAAGAAAAGGAAAATGTTACTGAAACAAAGACAGAGGAAACTCAAATAAAGACAGAGGAAGCTGTCAGCGAAACAAAGCCGGAAGTGAAAGCAGAGGAAAATGCACCTGTTTTTGCAGAAAATGATGGTGACGGAAAAGAAGAAGTTGTATTTGCACCCATTGATACACCGTCAAGAAAGCCTGTCGGACAGGCTGAAACGAAACGCAAATTTCCTGTTATACCTGTAGTCACTGCTGCGGCAGTGGTATGCATAGGGGTATCTGCGGCAATTATACTGATGTCAAAAGGAAATGACAATGCTCCTGTGAATGCCGATATGAGCGTGAGCATTTCAGCAGAGAGTTCAGCTAATAATGCCGGGGACGTGCAGCCTGTAAGTATTTCGGCTGAAAGTTCCGTTAGTGATGCCCAGGATGTACAATCTGTGAGCATTGTTTCTAATGAGGAAGATAAAAAAGAACAGCCTGCTGTTTCCGAGCAGCATATTGAAATCAGTGAAATTGATACATCAAGCATTGTGTTCGGTGACAATGTGACAGTAGAGGGAATCTCTCTGAAGGGAAAAACTCTTGCACAGGCTTATGACGCTATGCAGGATACCTTGAGGGCACTCAGGGAAAAAGTGAATATCAAAGTTGACTGTGACGGAAAGAGTGTCACTCTTACACAAGATGATTTTGAGTATGATACGGATATTGCCAACGTGCTGATACAGGCTTATCATTTCAGCAGGGGAGAACTTTCACAGCCCAATGTTGCAACGACTATGAATAACGGTGTGACAAATTTTAAAATCATGTCTGCACTTGATAAAAAGTCTGTAGGCACGGCTGTTAAAAAAGCCGCAGATGAATTTGATATACTGCCGGTCAATGCAAGCGTTGAAAAATTCGAGCCTGATAAAGTCGAGAAATTTACTTATAAAGACGGCAAAAACGGTTTTATGATAGACCAGAAAGAGCTTTCTGACAAGATAAGCAATATACTTGGTCAGGTCACAAAAGAGGGCAGTCTGAAAATAGAGAAAAAGGAAACACCTTTTGAAATAACCCTGCCTATATTGAAGGCAAATACAAAGCTGATTGCATCAACTTATACAACAGCGGCAAATGTATGGGCATCCAACTATAACATGGGACTTGCTATCAAGAGTGCCAGCGGTACGATTGTAAAGCCCGGTGAAACTTTCTCTTTCAATAAGATGACAGGTGATACAACTAACGGTGCATTGGGATATATACCATCAACTGCCATTGTAAAGGGTGAATATGTACAGTCATACGGCGGCGGCATATGTCAGGCTTCTACGACTTTGTATCTGTGTGCATTGAGGGCAGACATGGAGCCTGTTGAAAGATGGGCTCATGCGTATCCGTCAGTGTACGCCGACAGGGGACTTGATGCCACTGTTGACTACGGCAACCTTGATATGAAATTTAAAAATACAAAGGATTACCCGATATATATCGCAACGTATGTATATGATTATGACTATGACGGTTTGAATGAACTGCTTGTAGAAATGTATGGACCTCTTTCAACAGAGTATGATGAAATCGTACCTGTGGGCTGGATTAGCTGGGCAGGCTATGACGGATACTACGGCAAGGGAGCAAAAGTCTATTTCAAGAACGGCAAGGAAATTAAAAGAGAATATACTCCCGGCGGTTCATACGACTACAAATATGATACTTACAGTTCCGCATTGGCAAGAATACCCGCCAATCCTGATTTTGGTCCCACAGACGTGAAGCCTACAATGAAACCGCCTGCTGTATTCTCACCGAATGGCTGTGGAAGCAATGCTCCTGTTGAGTATGGCAAGGCAGCGGAATATCTTGAAAAGGCTAAAAATACCAAAACTGAGAAAAAGCCTGAACAGCAGTCATCACAGGCACAATC
>DBXL01000097.1:10377-16291 GCA_002309275.1 Ruminococcaceae bacterium UBA1213
TCTCAAACACAATCTTCTGTACAGCAGTCATCTGAAACTGAATCATCTCAGCAGTCGGACAAACCATCGGCAGAATCTGACTGATTTTACAGAAATACTCCCCCCGTTTACATATCAACGGGGGGAATTATATTTTCAGAGGGGGGTTTTGCGTGAGATGTTCAAAGATATTCATTGTATTATTGGTGATGTGCGTTTCGACAGCGTTTCTTACGTCATGCAGTGGGAAAAGCTCTTCACCTTATGAGCAGATAATATATTACAGCGTGGAAAGTGAGCCTGTGACTCTTGATCCGCAGATAGCAAATGACGATTCATCAAGACTTGTTATCATGAATATATTTGAGGGTTTGACAAGGCTCGATGAAAATGAAAATGTAGTGCATGGAGTTTCTGATGACTGGAAAGCAGATATTTCTAAAATGGAATATACGTTTCACATTCGTGACGGTGCAAAGTGGAATGACGGTTCCCAACTCACTGCACAGGATTTTGTGTACAGCTTTCAAAGACTGTTTTCTGCAAGTACGGGTTCTGAAACCGCTGAAAAACTTTTTTGTATCAAAAATTCGGAGAAAATCAAAAATAACAAGCTTGCTATGAAAGAGCTTGGGGTGTATGCCAAAAGTGCAGATACGCTTAAAATACAGCTTGACTACCTTGATCCGCAGTTTTTGCAGTTGCTTTCGGAGCCGTGTGCAATGCCGTGCAAAAAGAGCTTTTTTGAAGGTACAGGGGGACAGTATGGGTTGGAGTATGATAAAATATTGTCAAACGGAGCGTTCTGTGTAGGCGAGTACGGCTGGGAACATAAAAATTATATCAATCTTGTGAGAAATAATCATTATAAAGGTGAAAGCAGTGCCATTCCGAAAGGTGTCAATATCAAGATAACAGACAGCCCTGAAAATGTATGTAATGCGATACTGAAAGGGGAAGTAGATTGCTATAAAATGGAAACATGGGAGTCGGAGCAGGCGAAAAAAAATAAAATGAATCTGACCGCATTCAATGATACTGTATGGGGAATCGTTTTCAATATGGAGAATGAGGTGTTTCAAAACAGGGATATAAGAGTATCCATGCTGGAAGCACTCGACAGAAAGAAAATTTTGAAAAATCTGCCTGAACGCTGTCAGCCGGCAGAGGATATAGTGCCTGATACCGCAAAGGTAGGGGAAATAGCCTATCGTGAATTTGTGGGAAAGGGAATGGGAATCAAGTTTTCGGAGGATGCCAAAAGCCGTTTTGAAAAGGCAGTTGACAGCCTTAATGAACATGAAGAGGAATATTACTGGTATTATGACTATGAGGAAATAGAGTTTCCGGAATTGAATATTTTATGCTCAGATGAGAGGGAAATGCAGGGAGTTGTCAATGGAATTATCAATGCATGGAATGGCATAACGGGCAAATATGGCAATAAAACGCCTGTGTCAAGAGAAGAACTTGCTAAAAGGGTATCTTCGGGAGAATATGATATAGCGATAGTGCCGTTAAAACCTGTGGGAGAAAGTCCGGTGGATATGCTTGGCTTTTTTGAAAGTACCAATCAATGCAATGTCTGGGGATTTGCTGATGAAAAGTATGATAAAATGATTTCGGATATTCTTACAAAAGGGGACAGCTCTGTCATAGACAAGATGGTGCAGGCTGAAAAATATCTGAGTGAGAACGGCATATTTTATCCGCTATATACGGAGGACAGATATTATGTATCTGCGGAAAACGTGACGGGGATTATATTTCACCCGTATGGTGCAGAAGCAGATTTTTCGTCAGCTGAAAAAATAGGCAGATAAGCAAGTGATTCTGACATAAAAATCATGTTTTCAGGTATATATTTTAAGTGCGTAAATTTTTATCGGAGGGATCATATATGCTTGGACATGAATTTGCAGAGATGAAAGCCGACAGGCAGGCAAGGGAAATGATGATAGGAAAAATGCTGATGGATTACGGCTTTCTGACAAGGGATACGATTGGTGAGAGCAGGTGTGCAAGACCGATAGACCTGCTGTGCGTGGGCAACAGGCGGAAACAGGTATTATTTGCAGGAGCGTTTCACGGAATGGAATGGCTCACTTCCATGATACTGCTGAAATTTCTTGATGAATTGTGTTTTTCTGTAATGACGGGGCAGGCAATGTGCGGAGTAAAAATGGGTGTCATGCTCAATCAGAGAGGGCTGGCAGTCATACCGTGTGTCAATCCCGACGGAGTGGAGATACAGATTCATGGAGAGGAGAGTGCCGGAGAATATGAGGAGCTTGTGAAGAGTGCAGGGAATACGTCAAAATGGCAGGCGAATGCCGCAGGGGTGGATATAAACCATAATTTTGCGGCAGGCTGGGATAAACTCAAAAAGCTTGAAATAGAGAACGGTATCAATAAGCCGTCACCTACAAGGTATGGAGGGGAGTTTCCCGAAAGCGAGCCGGAAACACGCAGTATTGCCTCATATTGCCGTTCGGGAAATATTGTCCATGCAGTTGCCTTTCACAGTCAGGGAGAGGAAATATACTGGAATTACGGGGATTATAATGACATGGAGGCTCTGAAAATGGCAAGAATCATGTCATATTCAAGCGGATATAAAATTGCAGAGCCTCAGGGACTTGCAAGCGGAGGCGGTTTTAAAGACTGGTTTGAAGAAAAATTCAGACTGCCTGCATTCACTGTGGAAGTGGGCAGGGGAGAAAATCCTCTGCCGATAGAGGACTTTAACGGGATATATAAAAAAATAAGAGAAATGCTTGTATTGGGAGTGATACTTTGAATTTTATGTTGATAAAAAGCAGGTAATGTGTTAGTATAATAAAAAGGGGGTTTTTTAAATGAAAAGGATCATTGCGTTACTGCTGTGCATATTGGCAATGAGTGCATTGTGCGGCTGTGGAAAAATATCGGAGTACAGCAAAGATGATGAATATGCCGCCAATGTAAAGAGTCTTGTCGATGATACCGTGAAATATACGAGAATATGGCAGGAGTATGACGAAAAATTCAACTGCCATGACATTGAAACGGCAAAAGAATATATTTCTTTTCTTGATAAGATAGAAAAAATATGCAGGGAACTTCTGACATCCATGCCGTCTGAAAAATTTGACAGCAATGATGTATATATCAAGACAGATGCAGGTCAGCTTCTGTCGGTGACATCAGAGATAAAAAACCATATCCAATATGCGGTGGCTAATGCCGATGACACGCTGTTTCAAAAAGAAAAAGGAGAACTGTTTGCCGAATACATGGAGGACTATGAGAACCTTACGGAAGCATCACAGTATTTGCAGACATTCTGGAGAAATGCGTGATTGAGTGATAGATATTTCTTTTAAAAAATCATTTTTGGCAGTACCTGTGCTATAATAAAAAAAAGCGGTGATGTGTTATGAGAAACAGCAGAGAAATGTCAAAGTGTCAGAAAGTAGTATATGAAAGCATAAAAAAGTTTATTGCCAATGGTGTAACGCCTACTGTAAGGGAGATATGTGATGATACAGGCTTGTCGTCAACGTCAACTGTGCATTCGCATTTGAGAACGCTTGAAAGAAAGGGCTATATCTCCCGTGATAAAAAGCACCGTTCCCTGAAAATCGTGGGAGGGGAGTCTGCCATCACAGTTCCCGTTCTGGGGAAGGTCACAGCAGGAAATCCAATATATGCATTCGAGGATATATCGGGATATGCACCGTTTATGGCATCAAAAGCAGCAGATAAAGAACTGTTTGCACTGAGGGTGTCAGGCGAGAGTATGAAGGACATAGGCATTCTTGATAAAGACGTTGTCATATGTGAAAAGAAAAGTTCGGCTAAAAACGGTGATATAGTAGTTGCACTCATAGGCGATGAGGCAACCGTCAAAAGCTTTTACAAAGAAAACGGTCATTTCCGTTTACAGCCGCATAATCCAAAATTTGAGCCTATCATAACAGATGAACTTGTTATCCTCGGAAAAGTTATTTCGTTGTACAGGGAATTTTGAAATAAACTAAGAACGGCAGGTACAGTTTTGTATTTGCCGTTTAAATTTAACCAGAGGAAGTGCAGAAAATGGTAAAACAGAAATTAAATGCTGTTTTTAAATCGCAGTCAATGGTGATATTGATTTTTTTGTTATCTGCATCAGCGGTTTCACTTTCGGTGATTGGCGGTTATTCGTTTATAAGACACCATTCGGCATATCTCAATGTGCCTTATTTATTAAATGCAGTTATCTGTATGATACAGGCATTTTTAAGGGTGTTTTTTGCGGTATCGGGTATTGCAGTATTCCGACAGGCTAAACATAATAGCGGAGATATGCGAAAAATATTGAAAATCACAAAAGCCGTTTCATTGATATTTGCCGTGTTGTTTCTGGGATATTCCGTTTACTCCGTTTTTGCGAATATTGCAGACCATTTTTTAACGGTTGTGTCTTTTTTCGGTGTGCCGTTTATGATATTTTTGAAATTATCGTCTGTTTTGGTGTCATCTTCTTCTCTTATGAAAACGCTTTCAACGGGCGAAAATATCAGAAAAGGGTTTATTTTGTTTCAAGTAAGTTCGTTTGTATCATTTTTATTGAAGTTGTTTTATGCGGGATTATGCCTGACACTTGTTGTGGCTTTTCAATCCCAAACTCCCATTTTTGATATGTGTATGTTGGGATTGTACGTATTGGAAGTTTGGATTGATATGATGTTGTTTTATTTTTCAAACAAGTGTTACACGGCAGTCAATAACAAGGCTGACAAAGTTCAAATGAACTATACATACGAAAGCAGGGCGGAATGATTTGCCCTGTTTTTTTGCTTTCATGCCGTGAAATATCTCAAAAAAACAGTTGACAAAATGCATAAAAGTATGCTATAATCAAAAATTGCAGGCAGTATGTCTGTATGGGATAAAGGTGTTGTGAAAGTTGAATAGATACTTTTTTGAGTGTCAATGATTTTTATGACAAAGTCCCATATATTTTGAGCAAGGAGGTGCAATGAATTGCCAACGTTTAACCAACTGGTTCGCAAGGGCAGAGAAGTTTCAGAGAAAAAAGCTAAGGCTCCTGCACTTCTCAAAGGCTGGAACTCCAAAAAACGCAGAGCTATCGACCAGAACTCTCCTCAGAAGAGAGGCGTGTGCACAGCTGTAAAAACAGCTACACCTAAAAAGCCTAACTCCGCTATCAGAAAGATCGCCAGAGTAAGACTTTCCAACGGTATTGAAGTTACTTCATATATCCCCGGTGTAGGTCATAACCTGCAGGAACATAGCGTCGTACTCATCAGAGGCGGACGTGTTAAGGACCTCCCCGGTGTTCGTTACCATATTATTCGTGGTACACTTGATGCACAGGGTGTTGCAAAGCGTATGCAGGCTCGTTCTAAGTACGGTGCAAAGCGTCCGAAAGCAGGCAAAAAGTAATTCGCTGACTTAAAAAAAGCGAAAATGTTCCGAAGGATTTTTATTTGATAATGTGATACAGAGATGTATTTTGATATATAGAAACCTCTGTACGCACAGCGGAAGAAAAATATCCTTTCGAGTACCGATGAAATCACCTTTATGTGAAGGAGGGAAGTAAAGTGCCAAGAAGAGGTAATGTTGCAAAACGTGATGTTTTGCCGGATCCGGTTTACAACTCAAAGCTCGTTACACGTCTTATCAACAACGTAATGTATGACGGTAAAAAGGGCGTTGCACAGAAAATTGTTTATGGTGCATTCGAGATAGTGAACACAAAAACAGGCAAAGAGCCGCTTGAAGTATTTGAGCAGGCTATGGAGCGAGTAATGCCTACTCTTGAGGTAAAGGCTCGCCGTGTCGGCGGTGCTACCTATCAGGTACCTATGGAGGTTCGCCCCGAAAGAAGACAGACACTTGGTCTCAGATGGATCTCGAGATATTCCAGACTCAGATCCGAAAA
>DBXL01000177.1 GCA_002309275.1 Ruminococcaceae bacterium UBA1213
CCATTATCATTCAAAAGTATGAAACGCACATTGACTGGTGGAAGATTTCTTGAAAAAAGCCCTTGAAATACACGTTTTCCGGCAATATTGAAAGTCCCGGGAATTCATGTTTTGTTAAAAAAAAAAGACACAAAAAACACAAAAAAATGATTTAACATCAAATTATCACAATAAAAGACTATAAAGGACATTAAACGGTGGAAAATTTCTTGAAAAAAGCCCTTGAAATACACGTTTTCCGGCAATATTGAAAGTCCCAGAAATTCGGTTTTTTTAAAAAAACCGAGGACATTGAATGGTGGAATAAGGACATTGAATGGTGGAATAAGGACATTGAATGGTGGAATAAGGACATCTGTTGGTGATAAAAAAAATTTGTAAATTTTTTATGAACAAATCACAATTCAAAAAACGGCTTGAACATCGCATTTTTTTCACCGGCTCGTGTGAAATTTCGTCACTGTTTGCTTTGGTCACATCCTAATAGATTATCAATAGATAATCTATTGATAATTAAGGCATTACGCCGCCGAAACCTGCGGCGGCGGCGTATGCTATAATAGAGAGGGCAAGTTTTTTCGCTTGCCCGTTCCCCGTAAAGAAATATCCCCTCTTCCCCATAAAGAAATATCCCCTTCCACTCTTATTCCCTCTAAAAAAAAAACTTCCACCCTACAGAGCAAACAGACAAAGGAGGCTTAACCGATTGAATTCAAACGAACTCAAAGAAACAATTCTGGCAAACTCTGCCACTTACTTTTTACGGGACAAAAAATCCAAAGGCTATATCTGTCCGATATGCGGGAGCGGTTCCGGCAAAAACGGCACCGGCATCACTACAAAAGACAATATCCACTTTACCTGCTGGACAGGGTGCTTTACCAGCAAGGACATTTTCGACATCATCGGCTTACAGTACGGACTGACTTCCTTCTCCGACAAACTTGGAAAAGCTGCCGAACTTTTCGGAATGCACCTGCCCGTAAAGAAAAAAATTTCCCCTTCTGCACAGGATAATGAAACAGACTTCTCCGATTTCTTTTTACAGGCCAACAGGCATATTGCTGATACCGACTATCACCGCGGTATCAGCCTCGATACCCTCAACCGCTTCCGAATCGGCTACATTCCCGACTGGAAACACCCCAAGTCACCCAAAATGTCCCCAAGCCCGAGACTTATCATTCCTACGGGAAAATCAAGCTATCTTGCCAGATATGCCGGAAAAGGCGATTTCATCAACTACAAGGGCATTCCCGAAAATAAAAGCAAAGTCGGAACTTCTCAGATTTTTAATTTACAGGCACTCTCACAGTCCGAACAGCCTGTTTTTATCGTTGAAGGCGAAATCGATGCCCTCTCGGTCATAGATGCGGGCGGGGAAGCTGTCGGACTCGGCAGTATCGGCAACATCGGCAGACTGCTTTCTCTTTTACGGGATATAAAACCTTCTCAGCCGTTAATTATCTCTCTGGACAACGACAGCGACCCCCGAACCCGTGAACGTGTCGCCAAATCAGCCCGACAGCTTGCAGACGGACTGAAAAACCTCGGCATTGACTGCTGTATGGAAAATATCAGCGGTCCCCATAAAGATGCCAATGAATTTCTCTGTGCCGACAGAGATGCTTTTACAGCAACTGTCAACCGCATTCTGCACAGGGCAGAAACCGCACAGTCAGAAACTCTCGAAAATGAAAAAGATATTCTCATGCAGGAATGTGCCTCCTGCTCTATCCCCCATTTTCGCCAGGCTGTCGAAAACAGCAGGACTGCTCCTTTCTTCCCTACGGGATTCCCCGCCCTTGACGGCATTCTTGACGGCGGACTCTATGCGGGACTCTATTTCATCGGTGCCATAAGCTCTCTGGGAAAAACAACTTTCTGTCTGCAGATCGCCGACCACATTGCACAGAACGGGCATGACGTTCTGATATTCTCTCTTGAAATGGCAAGAAATGAACTGATTGCCAAAAGTGTCAGCCGTCTGACTTTCACTTTACAGGACAATCCCGGACTTGCCAAAACAACCCGAGGCATTCTCACAGGCTCACGCTATGAAAAATACAGTCAGGCCGAACTCGAACTCATTGAAAAATCCATCTGCGAATATGAAAACTACGGTCATCATATCTACATTATGGAGGGCGTCGGAAATGTGGGCATTGAGGAAATACGTGAAAAAATCCGAAAACACATCAAGGTCACAGGCAAAGCACCCGTTGTGCTGATAGACTATCTGCAGATTATTTCTCCTGCCGATACCCGTGCAACCGATAAGCAGAATACAGACCGTGCTGTTCTTGAACTCAAACGCCTCTCCAGAGACCACGGCATTCCCATTATCGGCATATCGAGCTTTAACCGTGAAAATTATTCCTCTCCCGTCAATCTTGCCAGCTTCAAGGAGTCGGGAGCTATTGAGTATTCCAGCGATGTTCTTATCGGCCTTCAGTATCTGGGAATGGACTACCGCAACGGCGAAACTGACAAAAACCGTGAAAAAAGAATCCGTGAACTTCTCAGAGAGCAGGCTCAGGCAGGCAGAAACGGCAATGCACAGAAAATTCAGGTGAAAGTCCTCAAAAACAGAAACGGCTGTAAGGGAAACTCTGTTATTGACTTTTATCCGATGTTCAATTACTTTGCCGAACCAGGTCAATCCCAAGTCGAAAGTACAGACGGCTGGACACCCGTTTTCTCGGACTATCCCGCCAAGTGACATTCGGAAATGCTCTCAGTTCAAAGCAGAACCGCACAGACGCACATAAAAGGGCTCAGGAGTATAAATATACCCCTGAGCCGAAAATGCCCGGAAAACCCCCTCAGAACGTTCGTACAGCGATGTTTCTTTAAGGGAATTATTTGAAGAAGACTTTCTGAATGTTTTTTCGGAAACTCTGAAAAATTCTGTTGCAGGCTCAAAGACGGCTGAACTTTTATATAACTGTTTATATAAAAGTTTATATAAATAATTATATAAATTTCCAATGCGAAACGGACTGGAATTTTTATCCGCCCTGTATGGAAGAATACAGGAGAAAAAACAATATGTTCTGTTGACATTTTATCTAACAAATTATATAATATCTTATATAATATTTTATATAAACGAGGAGAAGTGAAAATGAAGATCGTCACCGTTGCCAATCAGAAAGGCGGAGTTGCAAAAACAACTTCAGTGTATAATCTCGCTGTCGCCAAAGCCCTCCGAGGAAAAAAAGTCCTGATGGTCGATTTGGATCCCCAGGCATCTTTAACTATTTCCTGCGGAATGGAGAGAGACTGCAGAGGTCTTAATATATGCGGACTGCTTGACGGAAAGGATCCTTTGGAGTGTGCCTATACCGTCGACAGTCTTAAAATGGATAATCTGTATATCATACCGTCAGACATTGACCTCGCAGAAACCGAAATGAAACTTATCTCCAAACCCGCTCGTGAAAAAAAACTGAAACGCTCTCTTGAAAAGCTGTCACCATATTTTGACTTCTGCTTCATAGACTGCCCCCCTCAGCTTTCCATTCTGACAATCAACGGACTCGTTGCCGCTGATGAAGTGCTTATCCCGTGCAAAACGGATTTTCTTGCATACAAGGGACTGAAAGCTCTCTTGAGCACCATAAGGGAAATCAAAAACGATCCCGACCTTAATCCCTCTCTGACGGTGAAAGGCATTATTGCGACAATCTATGAAAAGCAGGTGAATGACCAGAGGGATATATGGGAACTTCTGCATGAACAGGGAGTGGCGTTCGCGGGAACAATAAAAAAATCCGCCGACGCCCCCCGGACCGTCTATCAGGGACTGCCTGTCGTCATATCCAGAAGCCGTTCTGAAGTCGCTCAGGAATATATCAGAATTGCAGATACTTTTATATAACATCTTATATAAACTATTATATAAACTATTATATAAAATCCAGTGAAGGAGAATTTGAAATGGCAAAATTGAAAGACATGATTGCGGAACAGAAAATTTCGGAAAGCAAAACAGCTGTCAACAGCTTTAAAAGCAGTGTGAACAAGAATAAAATGATTTCTGCCTATGTCGATGCGGAGAGATACCAGAAATTCAGGGAAATCAATGAACAGCGTGGAATAAGCTGCAATAAAATACTGAATCTGCTGATAGCCGACTATGTCCTTGAATATGAAAGACTTCTGGACAAATAACATTATATAAATTTTTATATAAATATTTATATAACATATTATATAAAAAAGGAGAAATTTTATGTGAATGAAGAAGATATATATTTTTATCGGGAACAGGAAAAAATGATTGTTCAAAATCTCAGCGATAAAGTCGGTAATTTGGTGGACACTGGGGACGATGGAGCATTGGATGAAGTAAAAATGCAGTTAGAGGAATTCTATGAAAATATCAAACACCAGTATATACTGTCTTTTGACGGAAATGTCAGTAAGGTGACGGCAGATGCACAAAATATGCTTGACAGAATCTCCAAAAAAAAATTTCAGGCATATCTGCAGTCGCTTAAAAGGTCAATCCCCGATGAGAACATCCTTCGGCAGCTCTTTCAGAAACTCCCTGAACCCCAGCAGAGCAAAAAAATAAATGACATCCCTCTCATTATCAGACAGATGAACAAACAGACTTCGGGAAATTTCAAAAACTGCCTGCACTACCTTCTCAATGCTCTTCGGCTCTATACGGATACTCTCCAGTATTACGGACTGCCTACAGCAGAACTGGAAAAACTTGCTGAGAAAAAAGCGGCTGAATGGTATAAAAAGCCCCGTAATATCAGGGAAATAAATATATCCCATATTGAAAGGTCCTCTGAACAGGCTCAGAAAGCATTTTATGATATGCCCGACAGCCCCGCCAGCCACTTTTTAATAGACATATTGTCGGCAGGCTCCTGCATCGCAGAAGTCCCCTCCAGAAAAAAACAGGTCAGCCACTCGACAAAATACAGTGTCATGCAGAAAGGCGACAAAAGACTTGTATCAATGGAAAATCAAAACGGCAGTTTGACCGTAGAAATAGAAGACATCAGCAGACTTGTAAAAACAGGAATGCGGTTTTTCATATTATCCATGATAAAAGCCAATGAACAGATACTCCATGATGGAAAAATCTCCCGTGAATATATCACTTTCTCTCTTGAAGAACTGATTGAAAACGGAATGTATTCTTCCACAAGAAGTGCAAGACGTGGATTTCTTGCGGCAAGAGATGCACTCACAAGCCTCAAAGTAAGGGGACAAATAGAAAAAGGCGGTAAAAAAAATACCATTGATGATTTATCGGTGCTTTTCATTCGGGGCGGAATAGAAAATAATCAGTGCTATCTGTATATGAACCCCTATGTTGACTGGAATTTTCTTGCCCAGTATTTCACAAAAATCCCCAAATATTTCTTCTGTCTGTCCGACAATGCCGCCAGACTGCTGTATTATATCTTCTACCTTGCAAGACAGAATACAAGAAATATCGCAGAAAGAGGCTGTTTTACCATTAAATTCAGGTCAATCCACAGTCTTCTCATGCTGCCCGGCGAAAAGGGAAATCCCAAACCACAGGAAACTATCAAAATTCCTATTGAAAAAGCAATCTGTGAAATAGAAACAGAACACAGCAAAATATACAGGAATCAGGAATTCTCTATGCTTACGGTGTATGATGAGAAAATGAAAATATCGGAATATCTTGATGAAGGCTACCTGAAAATAAGTATGAAAGGTGCATTTGCGGCGGATTTTATCGCCTGGAACAGCCAGAAAGAACAAAAAACTATTCAGACTGAGAAAAGAAAAGCAAGGATAGCCGAAAAGGCTCTCGCCATAAACACCGCTAAAAATATTGAAAACAGTAAATAATGATTGATATGAGTCTGAATGTTTCCGGCAGACTTGCATAAAATAACTGAAAATGATTGCATTTTTGTTGAATTTATGTTAAAATACAATGGATTCTTATATGACTATGACCGAAAGGAGTGCGGAATGAAAATGCCCGGATTTGTTATCCACCTGCTTCATGGACAATTCGTTCTTGAAAATATATTCAAAGATTTCGATGACAAACAGACAGAGCAGTTTATGCAGGGCATTCTTATGCCTGATTCCAATGAGAAAGGCGAAAAGGATACAGCCCATTTTGTTTCACTTTCGCCGGATTCTCAGAATCGCATTCTGAAAACACCCGATATGGGACTTTTTATCTCAAAATACAAACAGCAGCTCACAGAACCTTTTGTTATCGGATATTTTGCTCATCTGTATCTCGATAAAGCGTTTTTTGAACAGTTTTTTCCGAATTATGTCAGCTTTGTCGATGAAAACGACCGTGAAACCCCGTACGAAAAACGTATCAGCCGTGTGTATCTCTCCCGCAGCCAAAAATATATATCTGTCGGACAGCTGTTTTCGGAAGAATATCTTTACGGTGACTATACCATGCTCAACGCTGTTCTGACAGCCCGGTATTCCCTTACTGTGCCCGGTAGAATCAAAATTGAAAATCCTATACAAGAAGTACGGTCCGAAAATTTCGTTCACATACTTTCGGAGCTTAAAAAATATCTGAAACAGCAGACGGTTTCGGAACCGGAACTGAACGTTTTTGTACAGTCGGAACTGGAAAATTTCATTCACGGGCAGGCAGACGAGTTCGTCAAATATTACCGGCAGTGTGTCGGCGGTAATGATAATGCACCAAAGCAGGAGGAAACAGATGAAAACGGCATCAATCTGTCGTCCATAGAGGAAATGGAAAAGTGCTGGCAGAAAGGTATGCAGTGGGACCTTGATTGTGCAGAAAAGGACCAGCCAGAAAAAAAATGCTGCATCAAAAAAATATTCGGCAGGTCCCCTTCCAAAAGTTTTGACCTGCGCAGTGAAGAATACTATCACATAGCATGGCTGGATCTCTGCAAAGAGGCAAACGCAGATACAGCCGGAGATATATTGTTCATGGACCGCCTGATACTGAGGGCAAGATATGTGCATGAGAGAAAAGAAAATGAAAAGAACAAATACTTTGCAGGAGAAAAACGGCTGATTAATCTGACTCTGGTAAACACTACCCTGAATGCACTGAAATTTTATCATGCGAATAATCTGATTGAGAAGGCATGGCCGGACAACAGTGAAGTTATCAATATGTGGATAGACAACAGTCTGGGAATATTATGTGTTTTCATCAGTGCATGGACTGCATGGTTCACTTCAAGGCTGCTGCTCGGTGCACATAAGGAAACATGGCTGCGGCATATGTCTTTTTACTCGAAGATTACATTGGAAGCAGACAGCCTCTTTGCCGGAGCCGGTGAGTACAAAGGGCTTTCTGCTGCCCGGAAAATAGCTCTTTTCAAGGCAAAAACGGTTGCCTATACCGAAGTTGACTATCAGAACTTTTTTGCCAATATGAGCGGCAGCAAAAGTTCCGGAGGAAATTCCGGTTCCGAAACAGGCCCGAACGGAACTTCCCCTGATAATTCCGCTCCCCGTGAACAGAATACATAACCGGAGGGGGAGTGTGACACTTTGAGTATTAGTAAATTTCTTGCAAATTCTCTCGATGACGGCTACTGCCGCAAGCAGTTCGGAAACAGTGTTCCTGCCGAAAATATATGCAGGGTATTTGTGGGCAGACGCAATTTTTTGAACGTCTGCCAATATATTGACAAAATGCCGAATATTGGCGAAAACATATTGCAGACAATTTATTCCGAAATCGGTATCCGTGTTGCAGTAAAAAGAATTGCTGAAGAATTTTTTTATTTTTTCAAGAATTCCCGTCATAAAAATACGAAGCTGTTTTCTTATGGAATTATTATTTTCAGTGATGTTTTTGTTTACGGAAGGACACTCGAGGGACTTTTGGACGACTGTGAAGAAATTTTTGCAGATACTTATTATCTGAAATGCAGCGATTACAGAAAACAGTACGATGAATATCTGGACAGAAAACAGCTCTACGATATATTTCTCAGCCTTGTAAGAATAGATGTGGAATGCAGAAATGAAAATTCCGGTCTGCTGAAAATGCGGTATCAGGAACGCATTATCCCGAAAGGCAGGGTTTCTTTGCCGGACAGTTGGAGGAAATCCGCCTATGAGATAGCCGAATCCGCTTTCTGCGGTGATGTTCCCAATGAAATATTCGTTCCTTCACTGAAATTTAGGAATAATTTCTCCCGATTCGATTTGGCTGACGCATTTGCAGAAAGCCAGGCCGCAGGCCTGCTGTCTGACTTCAGGAGGGTGAAAAACAGGTACAGGGGAAGATGTTTGGATAATTATATTGCCGTATTCTCGGAAAGAGATACTGTAAAATTTGTATTTACAGTGAGATGTACACGAAAATATATCATGCCGTTTGTATTTCTCCCGGCATTGAGCAGGCAGCAGCATGACAGGATTATGGAGGCTTTCTTTGAAAGGGCTTCCTCATGCAGGCCTGTGCTGGAATGCAGACGGAATGAATGGGACAGCCCTCAGCTGAGTATGGTTTATGCCCAATTGTTCAATATGGTGGTTACAACGGTTTTTATGCGGGCTTTTTTTGCCGAATTCGGCACTGCCGTCAATCTGAATGACATTCTGCCGGAGAAACCCGGCAATATGACAGCATTCAATTATGCACACGACCGGGAAATAGCCGGTCTGCTGAACGTTCTGCTGGATCCGGAACAAAAACCTTGGTTCTCCCTTTCGGAACTCCGCACTCTTCTTTCTGATGTGATAGGAACGGAAACATATATTTTCAAAGGCATATCCGACATCACCCGGAATGAAAATGCCAAGATACCGTTTGACCTCAGACAGAAAATTGAATGTGTGTTTGAAAAATCTGTCTTTGACTACGGCATTGCTTCCGAAAAAAGTGCTTATACCATGCTCAAAAGCTGTGTTCCTCCCAGTTATGCTTCTGTCAGGTATTTTTCTTTCCCGCTGAACAACCCGGTCGGCAATATGCTGCGGAAGATATATGCCTACAAGGGTTCATGGATGCGGCGGAATATCTCATTGCACAGTGCGTTTTCCTATATGTTTCAGATAATGGATTGGGGCGGTATGTCACTGATTGTCGGAAATTACCGGGGAGAATATGTCCAGTGTTTCAAAACAGAGGAACTGTCTGTTGATTTGCTGTTGTACCGTTATGCCCTGTATCTGCCTCTGCTCAATGAGATACAGTGGAGGTGCAGACGGCAGGGAAGAAATACCCCGGCAGGACTGTATTATGAATTCAATTACTTTTTTGATGCCTGCCGTGTATATGGCGAAAAAAATCTTGACGATATGACGTATTTGGAAAATATCCGCAGACAGTTTGGGCATCGTCTGATATATATCGTTTATCAGCTTCTCACTTCAGGGCAGAATTGTGATGACTATATGTATCTGGTCGGTAAAAAACTTGCCTATCTGAATGTCAGGTCATCACCGGGGGACTATATCCGGGACTGGAAAAATCTGTATGTCGATATTGTTTATTGAGAAGGACGATGAAATTATGTACAATGAGAATAAAATTCATATAAAAATAACACGGGGAATGGAACATCATACCAATCTGATGAACATTTATGATAAAGATGAATTTTTCTGCGATTCTTACCGTAAGGCCGCCTATGCGATAACGAGAATAGTTGAAATGTCCCGTTTTGAGTTTCAAAAACGGGAAAACCGGAAAGACTCCGGGAATGACTTCCATTATTCCGAATATCACAATAATATTGTTGCATTCTGTGCGGACAGAGGGCAGGGAAAAACATCGGCAATGCTTTCTATGGAATATGCACTCCGGAATATGTCGGAAGAACATGACAGCGTTTACAGCAGAGACGAGAAAAAAGCAAAAAGAGATTTCTGGACCGGAGTGTATGACTCTGTGTATGACAGCCCCGCCAATCCCGTTCTCAGCACGAATTTTGAATGCCTTCCCGTGATCGATCCGACCTGTCTTGAAAAAAATGATTCCATTCTCAGGACTGTCATGTCCAAAATGTTTCAGTCTGCATCTCAGAAATGGCAGAACAGCACCGGCCGTTCTGCTTCTCTGAGCCGTGATGCAGGCAGGGAAAAACAGCGTCAGAAAGAGGAACTCGCCAATCAGTTTATTAAATGTTTCAAAGGGCTGGACTACCTGTACAAAGAAGAAAAAAAACAAATTTCTTCTTATTATGATGACCTCAATATGGCGGCGGAATTCGGCGACAGCAATAATTTCAAAACAATGTTTATCAGGCTTGTGGAATCCTATCTGAAATTCATGTCTCCTGATGGTTCCTCCTGCAGAAATACAATGATGGTGATACTCATTGATGATGCCGACCTCAATACAAAACGTGCATTTTCCATTGTGGAAGAAATACAGAAATATTTTGTGATGCCGGGCGTGCTGATTCTGATGGCTCTGCACGTCGGCACGCTTGCGAGAACGCTTGAACAAAATCAGCTTGAACAGTATAAAACACTCATAAATTATTCCAATGATCCCACTATCAAGGAACGCTGTCACCGTGCAATGGAGAGATATATCGAAAAGCTTTTCCCGTCCTCTCACAGAATATATCTGCCGGATATTTCCAAAACCATCGAACAGGCATATAATTCCATCAAACTGTCCTATTTTGACAATAACGGCAATGATATATTGGAAAAATACAAATATCTTGCAAAGTCCGATTGGGCGGACAACTACGAAAATTGTCTTTTCCTGCTTATTTATGCCAAAACAGGAATCATTCTTACGAAAAGAGGCAATTATCTCCACGAGTTCCTTCCGAGCAGTTTCCGACAGCTCAATCACTTTCTTTTCTATCTCAACAGCATGAAAGACGTTGTGACACAGGACGATAAGACAGAAAATGGCAGTTTCGACCTGTTTCAGAATATCCTGCAGGTGGGTGAAAAGCCTGACAGAGAAAAGGTTCTTCTGTGGCTTAAAAACCTGAATATCTTTCAGGACTATTTTCTGCATGTATGGTGTCCCGAAAGGCTTTTGTCGGATCAGCTCCGGACAATCGAAAATATCCATAACAGCCCGTCCAATATCAAAAATTTCAATACCGTCCAGATGATTAAGGAGATTATCAACAGCAACATAAAAGATGAAAAATCTCATGTGGCAGATCTGAGGGAACAGCGGATTGCCGACCGCGGATATGCTCCCCTGTCGGACGTTGTATGGGCATTGTACCGCCTGAAACGTTCCGTTAATCCGGTAAACTATTTCTCTTTTATATATGCCGTCAGAATGTATTACAGCATACATACCCATATTGTTGCTTTGCAGGGAATACTGCTTATGATTGAAAAAAAAGAACCTCCGTTTAAGGACCTGTTCAATATGTTAGGCGGACGCATATTCCCTATGCACTGGTATATGAAAAAAAGACTTCCCCTTTTTGTTTTGGGTGCGGACAAAATGAATGCGGGGGAATTACTGCAGATTTTTCCGTTTATATATTTGTGCAATGAGGAATCCCAGGCAACAGGAATCACCTCAATGGCATTGGATAATAATGTGCCGAAAAAAACTGCCCGGTGGATTGTTGACTTCAGGCAGACGCCCCTGAACAATTCGGAATATCTGCTTTTTGATTTGCTGAAACCTGTCATGCTGCTGCTCATACGTGAGAATTTCAACGGAACAAAATCAAGTTCAAGAGAAGACAAGTTAACCGCAGAACTTGTCAGAGAAGAAAAGACAACCTGGGAAACCGACTCATTGGATCTGGTATGCAATCTGGATTTGCAGGAAAGCGTATATAAGGAATTTTTTAAAAAGCCGTACACAGGTGAATACCACTTTCTGGATGATATGGTTCATGCAGTCTATGGGGAGTTGGATGAAACCATTGAGAACAGTACGGCAATCAAGATTTCATGCCGGTTTGTTAAATTGCTGAAAGGAATTACGCCCCGTATTTTCTATATTTTATATAATTACAGGAAAAAAATCGGCAGAAAACTGAATGGCGTCAATGATGATTTTTCCAGAAATTTCGATGATATTACCATTCCTTTGTTAATGCGGAACATACCTGAACTTCCCGACAGCAATTCGGATACACAGCAAACAGACAGCAGAAGCGGCTCTTACTTCCAAAATGACAGGAAAAATGGAAACAGTGTCAGGGTAACTATGGATGCGGCGGACAAAAGCGAAAAAAATAAAGATGAAGATATGGATAAAGATGATTTTTCCGATGAGCGCGACAATGAAACAAAATAACCGAAAGGAGCCGTTGATATGGACAGTGAAATGAGAAATCTGAAAATTGCTTTTCAGCTGGCGGCTCCCGAAGATATTCTGGAAGTCCTTGGAAACAGCAGAAAGTTTCTCTCCTGCCGGAATGACAGGCAGATTGACTTTTCCGGAATGAGCGAAGCATACTATAACATGACATTCCGAAAACTGATGACCGGCTTTTCAATGGATGAAATCAGAAATATGTATCATGATATGGACGGATGCTGCGATATGAGAGAAGATATTCCCAAAAGCGTTTTCCAGCTGCTTGTCAATTACGGAATGGATCTATTTGAATATTACGATGAAATGCCTGTGGTGAAAAGAAACAGACTGATGGATTTCAGAGAAATCTCTCTTGAGCTGGGACAGGATATTTTCACAACTTCCTGGCTGGCATATATGACTCTGTGCAACAGGATTCGGGAACAGGTCAAATTTGACTGGAACAAAGTAGTATATACCAATGACAGAAGACTGCAGAATATACTGCATGAAGGAATTGCAGAAAATCATTTTCATCTTGCAGGCTCAACTCCCGTCTTTTTTCTGTCGTGGGTGGCGCTTATGAACAATCCCCATATGATTGGTGATTTTTTCATTCCTTTATACGGCTCGAAAGATCCTTTTGTAGAAAACAGAACCGTCAGCCTTTCTTTTTTGAATGATGCCCGCCAGCTCAGCTGGAGCACATCGCTGCGATATGCCGCATGGATAAGAGTTTTTCTTTTTCAGAAAATATATGGAATAGAGCAGGATGAAAAACTGCATTTTTCGGAACTTGATCCGGATTTTTCCAGCCTTACGGAATTGAGTGCCGCAGTAATGAAATTAAAGACGCTGTACGGAGAAGTATTTACACAGCCTGACGGCTCGTCTGCCTGTCTGGATTATGCGGTGATGAAAAATGCTCAGCGTTTTGACATCGATTCGCCCAATCGCTTGTTCTGCGGGGAACGGTGCTTCCTGTACAAATGTTTTACAGCCTGTTTCAGACAGGAATTCGGCTTTGAAGAACAAAATATGTTCTATGCATATCTGCTCCTGAAAAACAGATTCCGAAGCGAACTGATACAGGTCAATCATGAAACGGGATTTGCCAATTTCTACATATATCAGGAAAGAAAAGCTGCATTCTGGGGAAACATCAGTGAATACTGGACAGAATCGCAGAGAATGACAGTCAATTCTCAGTTCGACAGCGGTTCTGTCAGAAGTCTTGAAATAAGACTTGCCCCTTCCGGCAATGCCGGAGATATCTATCACAACATCAGTCTGGAAGATAATAATATCCTGTTTTCTGATGACCGGAATGTTTTAAAAAAGGACTGTTTCGGATTTGACAAAGATGCCGGACTGCCGTTTCTGACAGACGGGAAAATATGGTCGGGGCTCGATGACGGGAAAAAAGCGGTTGTCGGAAGAAAACTGCCGTTTTTCTATGTATTCCATTTTATCAAGAAACAGATGAACGAGCCGGCAAAATACAGTGTTATGGGCGTGACCGCGCCAAGAAATCATGATGTCCGTTTGTCTGCACAGAAATTTGCCCTGGAACTTGCAAAGGCTCTTGACCAGAGTGAATATCTCTGTTCAAGAATCAGAGGTATAGATGCCTCGTCATTTGAGATTGCCTGCCGTCCGGAAACATTTGCCACAGAAGTCCGTTTTCTCAAAAATTTCGTTCCGCCGGATCATCCGGAAAATATTCTGACCTCTTCAAAGCGTATTCTGCCGAAGCTGGGAATAAGCTATCATGTCGGTGAAGATTTTCTTGACATTGCCGACGGACTCAGAGCAATAGATGAAACTGTCAGGTTTCTGGACATGACCAGAGGGGATCGTCTGGGACACGCTCTGGCACTCGGCGTATCTCCCGATATACACTATAACGTCAAGGGCAGAAATATTATCATGCCCAAGCAGGATCTTCTTGATAATTTCATATGGCTTTTGTACAGGGCAACGGAATTGGGCATAAAAATTGATGTCAATCTGCGTGACAGCATGAAAAGATGCTGTGACCAGCTGTTGTATGAGATATACGGAGAGTGTATGCAGCAGAACGGTCTGAACCTGACAGCACATGATTACTACAATTCATGGAAATTAAGGGGAGATCACCCCGACTGCTATAAAACGGTTGTTTATGATTCGCTGAATGATGGAAAAATATGCTTCACCCCGAATTATATTGCAGAAAAATATCACAGCCATTTCGTCAATGATAAGACATACAGCCATTTCCGCCATAATGAAAATATAGCCGCTATCATGCACTATTACCATTACGGTCATAGAGAACGGAAAGAAGGACTGAAACCATATAAATGGAAGGTGACTTATGAATATATCCGGCTCATTTCTGATGTGCAGAAATGTATGCAGGAACTTGTGTCAGAAAGGGGAATTGCCATTGAGTGCAATTTTTCTTCCAATCAGCTCATCGGCACTTTCGGAACATATGACCATCACCCCATCTTTCGCTTTAATATGCATCTGCTGGCACAGAGCGAAAATAAACATCATCTCTGTGTTTCCATCAATACAGACGATCAGGGCGTATTTGATACATCGCTTGAAAACGAATATGCTTTGCTGATGGAATGCATTGCCAGTATCAGATGCGGAAACAATGAACGTATGTACAGTGATGAAGTTATCTATGAGTATGTCAACTATATCCGGAAATTGGGACTCGAACAAATATTTCCAAACTGAAACAGATATACAGGAAAGAAATTTATGCATGGATATATGAAAGTATCAAAATAAATATATTCAAAACTGTATCAAAAACCGCCTGAAATTTTTATATTTCAGGCGGTCTGCTTGTATTTAGTTAGACGACCATATAATTTAATACAAAATCATCCGAACGAAAGACAAAAGTTTCGTTCGGATTTTGATATATTTTTTAATATATTTATCCTAATGCGGCAAGAAGACT
>DBXL01000214.1 GCA_002309275.1 Ruminococcaceae bacterium UBA1213
AATAGCATATTATCAAGTTTCTCTGTCAACTTTTTCTTTGAATCATCGCTGAATCTTGAAGAACTCTGTATCAGCTCACGGCACGACTTCCTGATATCTGTCAGCATTTTTTCCGCCATATTCATAACTTCATCTGTACAGATCTCTTTTCCGTATATAATCCCGAGTTCCTCGGGAAGATTGTCAGAGATAAACTGCTTGCTCTTTTTCTGAAGTTCCGTTTCCTTGTTCACAAGAGATGAAAAACCGTCCTGACTGCTCGGCGGAAGTGCATTGTTATATGTAAATATCACACAGGCAAGTGTATAATCCTTGAGAGCACGGAGGTTTTCAGAAGTGAATAATTCATCTGTTTTTTTCGCACTTCCCTCATCATAGAGGATGATCTTATCCTCGCTGAAACCGAATGACTCAAATATCAGGTCAACATTGATATTCTTGAACATCTTTTTCAGTTCGTTTCTTGAATAAAGTTTGTAATGCTTTTCGACATTTAATTTGTCTTTTGAATCCAGCATTGTGCAAATGATATCGTTTACGATACTGACTGCTGACTGGGCTCTTTCAAGAGTATTTGTTTCTTTTTCGTCTATTATTGAAATAGTGTTTTTAATGATATCCCCGACCATTTCAGAACCATTAGCAGACTTTGTGAAGTTTTCCTTCATATTTCCCATTGTATTTATCCCGAAAAGATAAAGTCTGTTGATCGAGGTATCAGCCACATCAGGCATTACTTCAAAATTGAAAAAGGAGGAAACTCCATATTCCTGATAGATCATTCCCATTGCGGCAATAAGCTCATCTGTAGTATTGCACTGTTCTATCATCGCTGCAATCGGCATAAGCGGAGTAACTCCGACAGCTTCTCTCGCATCAATATCCATATACTGCTCATACAGAGTCTTTATCTGAGTTTCTTCAGCGGTTTTTCCATCTTTGCAGCAGCGATCCACGATTGCAGAAATATCCTTTTCAAGTTCCTCATGGATCTGATCCATTCTGGTGTAACTATCGCTGTCATACGGTACCTGAGCCATTGTCAGAAAATCATAATTGACATATTCATAAAAATCCTCGCCGGGTTTCGGTCTTTCAGCTATTGCAGCTGTTTGTTCCGGCTGTGTCATAACAGGTTCCTCGGGAGCGCAGGCACACAGCCCCGCTGTCATGACCATCGAAAGCAGCAGCGGCACAACTTTTTTCTTCATTTGCAACATCCTTTCTGTCCGTTTTTTTAAAATACCATTGTCACTAAACATTACTAAAATTCTATCACTTCGCTCTTTTTTTCAATAATTTCCATGCTATGCTTCACATTCAGACAGCAGGCTTTATATTCATCACCAACAGCTTTCTTTATCTCGTCAGTGATGAACTTGATATATCCATGTTGTTTCTGCATTGAGTATAATCATTCTCTCCTTCACAATTTTTATTATAAAACAAAAAACGACAATTTACAACCTCATTGAGTATATTGGAATTCATAAAAAATAATACACAAATCTCGATTTACAGATTCATGCATTATTTCATTTCCATTCAATCGGACAATACTTTCCTGTATTCTTCCTGTTCAAGCTCTGCTTTCAAATTTCTTCTTTCAGGCGTTTTTTTTCAGACTTGCTCATTCATAATTAATTTAAAGCGAGTGGCAGAATTGACAAATTTGTCGAAAAATAGTATAATTGTGATATGTATTTATGAATATACTAAAATATTCTATGGTGAGCTACAGGAGGTTATTATGGGAATTAAAGAAAATGATTTAGAGGGATTGATTTTGGATTTGCTTGATAAATCAACTGCGGTAAGAAAAAAAATAGTAAAAATTTGTTCGGAATCTCAAGGCTCAAATATGGCTGTCCGTACAAATGCAGGTCATTTCAGTGAACAAAAGACGGGACTTTTTGATAGAAAAAAAATATCATCTTTGGAAGCAACCGTAGAGCAGTTGAAAAGTCAGCTTAAACAGACGTATGACAAAATGCAGGAATATAAAAACTACTCTGTAAAACTCCAATCGGAATGCAGTAAACTTGAAACTGAAAACGGCGGTCTTGAAAATGAAATTTCTGCTTTGAAAAAAGAAATAAAGGAAGTAAAACTTGAATCTGAAAGACGTTTAAAAGATTATGAACGTGAAAATGAAAATTTAAAAGAAGTTGAAAAGTCTTTGTCATCTTCTCTTGAAAAAGTAAATAATAATTTCAGAATATTGAAAGAGCATTTTTTTAATCCCGTTACGTTGCTTGACCGTTATAAATCTCTGTCAATATCGGTAAGAACAGGGCTTTCAGATGTTATATGTGATAAAAATGAAATACTTTTTATTGCGTCCTGTTCCACACCCGACCATTTGAAAGCGATATGGACATATACGAAAAAGCTTGCCGGCAATAACAACGATACTGCGGCAGTTGAAGTATTAAAGGATATTTTCGATTATTTTTTTGATGTATTTAACGAATCACTTGGTGAACCTATATATGTTCGGGATGACGTTGAAACAGGCTGGTTATTTGATGACGATGAATATGACAGATATATCGGAAGTGCTACTTCGGGAAAAATTACGCAGGTGATATTGAGAGGTTATAAATCATTAAATACCGGAGCTGTTATTTGCCGTTCGTTAGTTCGTGTATAAATGGAGGATATTATGGAAAGGTCAAGTGATTTTTTTCTTGATAAAAATATCATGTATTTATCTCAGAATCTGAAATTTAGGAATGGAGATAAGATTGCTGTCAAAGATTTTTATCTGTTGCATATCACAAATGTATGCTATGATGAGCAGGCTCCCAAAAAAGAAGCTCTTGAAAATGTATTGTCCTCTCTTAAAATGGAAGGAATCAATTTTGTTTTTCTGATAGTCGGTCATAAAGAAAAGGTTAATTTTTATTACGGTATATCCAGAGATATTAGCTGTGATAAGGAACTTGATTTTGAGATAAAGGATATTGGAGATAATATTCTCATGCCGTCCATTCAGGGGAATTTTCGAGGAAGCCGTGTAAGGTCGCTTACAAGCAATGAGAAAAAGAATATACTTGAAATTCTGGAAGAAATGCCGGAAACAGGAATCATAGAGGGCGTTCCGGGGGCTAATAAAGATGATGAAAAATATCAGGGAATAGACAGGCTTATCAATGTAATGTACGGAGATTCCTATTGTTTTCTTGTGGTTGCCAAGCCCTTGAATACTGACGATATTGGCATGATACAGGATAATCTTTATAAATTTTATGATAATAATGCTCCGTTTGCTAAATTGAACATTCAGACAGGAAAAGGAAGCAATACGGGAAAATCCGATTCCTACACCACAGGAAAAAGCAAGACTGACGGTTCATCTGGCTCGACAACTGATTCAAACGGAACGTCTGAAAGTGATACTCATACCGATGGTGAGAATTGGAGTAAAACAAAAGGTACCTCACACAGCAACGGAGAAAATACAGGCAGCAGCAGTAACAGTAAAACTTCATCACAAAGCGGTTCGGAAAGTAAGAGTGACGGAAAAAGCTTTTCCGATTCTCATCAGAAAGGAACCAATTCTTCTTCATCAAAAACAATAGGTACAAGCACTTCTAAAACAGAAAGCGAAAGTACAACAAACGGCACAAATTCAGGTACTTCCGAATCAAATACTTCTACGGTTGAATATGTCAACAGGAAAATACAGGATTTTATGAAATTCATGGACGATATCGTATTTCCACGTCTTGATTACGGAAAAGGAAAAGGAACTTTTCTTACATCAATGTGTGTATTTGCCTCTGAGCCGACATCACTCCAAAAAATCAAAAATACCGTTACGGCATTGTATTCGGGAGAGAATGGAAATAAAATTCCGTTGCAGGCGTTCAATATATGTCAGGCAGCAAAAAATTCCTTTGCTTCGTTTCAGCTGCCTGCGGGAATTTATGAAGAACAGGGAAATGATAAATATCTTGCACATTTTGCAATGCATCATCTTGTCAACGAAAAAGGTCTTTCATGTATAGGCAACTGGATTACAACCAATGAATTGGGAATGATAGCGGGACTTCCGCAAAAAGAGGTTGTCGGATTGAGTCTGAATGAAGAAGTGGAATTTGGACTGAACTTTGAAAAGCCTCAGCAAATTGATAACAGGATTGAGTTGGGTTATCTGATACAGAACGGAAATGCACTTGAAGAAAGCTTTGTATATCTTGATAAAGCCGACCTTGACAAACATATTTTTGTAGCAGGCGTAACGGGCAGCGGAAAAACCACTACCTGTCAAACGATACTTGATGAAGCCGATATACCTTTTCTTGTCATAGAGCCTGCAAAGACAGAATACAGAGTAATGCTGCATAAGCATAAAGATTTAATGATTTTCACGTTGGGCGATAATCAGACAACACCGCTGCGTATGAATCCTTTGATGTTCTATAAATATGAAAGTATCACCTCAAGAGCTGATATGCTTTGTGCCTGCATAGAATCTGCATTTGATATGGAAGCAGCAATACCTCAGATAATCGAACAGGCAATATACAGGAGTTATGAAGAAAAGGGCTGGAATATCTATACAAACAGGAATTATAAATATAAAAATCCGTTTGACGGTACGGGAAAAGCATTTCCTACTATATCCGACCTGATTTTGAATTGTGAAAAAGTAGTCAATGAACAAGGCTTTGATGAACGTCTGAAAAATGATTACATAGGCTCAATTAAAGCCAGACTGCTCGGACTGACAAGCGGCGGAAAAGGTTTTTTGCTCAATACGCATACGTCAGTTGATTTTATTGAACTGCTTGACCATAAAGTTGTTTTTGAACTTGAAAATATCCGGAGCAGTGCCGAAAAATCTCTTATCATGGGATTTATTCTCATCAATCTTTCGGAGGCTATCCGTGAAAAATACAAGGATAAAGGGAAATTTCAGCATATTACGCTTGTAGAGGAAGCTCACAGACTGCTCAGCAAACATTCTCCGGGGGATAATCCGAGTAAAAAGCAAAGTGTGGAGATGTTTTCCGATATGCTTGCGGAAATAAGAAAGTACGGTGAATCTTTGGTAATCGTTGACCAGATTCCCAATAAACTGACACCTGATGTTTTGAAAAATACAAATACAAAGATCATTCACAGAATTTTTGCGGCTGATGATAAAGAGGCTGTCGGCAATACGGTAATGCTGAAAGATGAACAAAAAGAGTTTCTTTCCAATCTCCCGACAGGACGTGCAGTGTATTTTTCAACGGGGACGGAAAAGGCAATTCAAATTCAGATAAAGCCGTCAACGAACACTTCAGCCGAACCGCCGTCTGATGAGGGAATATGCAGAAGTGTATATTCCTATTATCTTGAAAATTATCAAAAAGGTCTGTATATGGGATTGGAATTGTTTGAAGAAATGCCGACGGATAAGCAATTTGAATGTATCAGGGAGTTGAATGGCGGTCTTGTGAATTTGTGGAGTATTGAGTTTGCAGAAAATGACGGAACGCTTTCGGCAGAAACAAGGCAGGATATTCAGCGAATAGCAGATACAATAGGTGCAGAATGTCTTGCAAATTATATGATTTGTTATGAAAAAGCAAACGGATTACGGAAATATATAGTCAGATGTTTTATGTAAAGGAGAATGGAATATGGGATTTTGGAGTAGTGTAGGAAGTTTTATCAGCAGTGTAGGAAGTGCAATAAGCAGCGGTTTGAGTGCTGTCGGAAGTGCGATATGCAGAGGTGTGAGTGCACTTTGTACAGCAATCGCAGGAACATCTTTGGGCAGTGCCATAGGCGGTGTTGTATCAAAGCTTGTCACTACGATAGGAGTTGCCTTTCCTCCGCTTGAAATTATAAATGCCATTATTATAGTAGCATCTATTGTAGCTAAAATTGCAGAAGCTATCGGTATCAAGGAAAAGGATAAAGATGAGCCTGACGAACTTGCCATGAAGGCTGAAAAATCGGATAAAAAGCCCGAAGATTTTGATTCAACAGAGGCTTATATAAAATACCTTCAGAAAGAAATCGAGCTGACCGATGAAGATAAAGAAAAACTTGAAAATATGGACGATGAAAAGCGTTCTGCTTATCGTGCAACGGGTACATATCTTTATACAAAGTGTATCAATGAAAAACTCGGATTTGATACAACAGGAATGAAAAATCCCGAATTGATAGGAATTACAACCGATATTTTAACAGACCTTGCCAAATTGAATAAAATACTTTCTCCGTCAGATTTTGTTGTATATAGCAAACATTTGCAGTCGGCAGGATTATCACTTGATGATTTTTCCAATTATCTGCATAACACTTGTAAAGACGCAAAAATAGATAAAAAAGTTCAGAACGCTATCGCAGGAGCAATGTTTGAGATTGATCCGTCTGTTTCCGAATCGGACATAGAACGTAAACTGACAGAACTGAATATAGAGGTTTAAAAATGGATATTTTTCGCTGTTTATTTTGGATAAAAAATAATATGGTTGTTTCAGTGCTTTATCAGTCGGACGGATTTCACATTATGAAAATGGGCGGAAGAAAGGCTGTGCCGTTGACAGATTCATTCTGGCATGAATGGAAAGAGTATGCAGGAATGTGCGAGGGTGACAAGACGGATTTTTGCATTATCTATGATGATAAACCTGTAATTAGTGAAAATCTTTTAAATGAGCAATGTGACAGCAAGTATTGTATCTGGAACAGAAATAAAATAGAATCAGCTGTAAAATTACTTGAAATCAAAGAGCCTACTGAAATACGAAATGAAAACGGAATACTTCTGCTGAAAGCAGGATATTTCATGAATGTAAAAAAAGAGGATATTGTTTTGATGAAAGCGTGGTATATGAAATCCGATAAAGAGGCGGAATGGCAGGAAACATCACCGCATAAACAGACAACTTTGATAAAGTATTATAAGAGTGAATTGCAGTTGTATAAAAAGGGGTATGAGAAAAATGAGTAATGATACAAAATCCGTCAGCAGTGTAGTTTTGCGTGATAATATATTGGCTCAGATAAAACATGCAGAACTTTACAAGACATTCAGAGAAATATTGACCAAAAAATATAAGGAGAAAGAACAGGCATTTTTCAATGAATTATGGATTGCTTTTTCATTCAAGGGACAAAAGGGATACTGGAATAAAAGCGTGAATGGTGCGATTCCCGTTCAGAAAGTTTACCGTAAAATTGAACCGTCATATTTTGAACTCAACTCTTTTGTAATGTCTGAAAATGTGGCAGTAAAGCTCTTTGACAGTAAAAGCAAATGTCCGTCTGATATTGTGCAGGGGATAAAATCATCTGTATCTTTGAACAACGAACATTGGATAGGATACAGCGGAGGTTCATTCTGCATTGAAACAGAACGATATGCGAATTGGAATGATGATGACTCCGTTCCTGTCGGTATTGTTAATATCAGTTCGGCTGACTTTAAAAAATCTGTTCTTTCGGGAAAGTATGATATTCCAAATGATAATGTAATGAAACAGGCTGTATCTTTACTGAAAGAACGTAATATTTCGGAAATATCCGAAAATGAAATTGATAAACTTATCAGTATTTTTGACATTGACAGAGGAAAAATAACAAAAGAAGTACATGACAAAGTTATGAATAATTTTGTTATGACACCTGAAATTGCTGAATTTTATATACAAAGTCTGCTTGAATGTGACAGAAGAAGGGCAGACCTTGAAAAATATGACAGAAAGTGTCTGGAAGAAGTCAATTCGGGACATTGGGAATTGTGGTCTGACGGTGAACCCGTTGCCGAAAAAGGTCAGATTATCTCTAAATTACAAAAACCTCTGAGGGCAAGAAATCCAATATGCGATATTAAGAAAAATGGCTTGATTGGCATTGATTTCGGTACAAAGAGTACAATCGTTTCTATACAAGACGGTGACGAACATACAACTTTGCTTCGTGTTGGAATCGGTAAACTCAATAAAGCTCCTGAAGCCCATCATTATGAAAATCCGACTATCATGGAATTTATCAATCTGGAGAAGTTTATCAAAGACTATAACAGCAGAAACGGCAGACCTGAAACATCAATCAATGATTTGAGAGTTTCCCATGCGGCTGATAAAGATTTGAAATCATGTGATAACAACAATTTCTTTGATTCGTTTTTCTATGACATAAAACAATGGTGCGGTGATGAGAAAAGAACTGTCAAAATTATTGACCAGCAAAATAAACATACCGAAATAGAATTACCGCCGTTTGTCAGTCTGAAAGAAAATGAATTCAATCCTTTGGAGCTTTATGCGTATTATCTCGGATTGTATATCAATAATATGTATTATGGGATTTACATGGATTATGTCATTTCCTTTCCCGTTGCATATAATCTTGATGTAAAAAATAAAATTCTTGAAAGTTTCCGAAAAGGTCTTTGGAAATCCATTCCCGAAACGATACAGAACGATAAGGAAGCAAGCAAAAAATTCCGTGTCAGAATGGGTGTCAGTGAACCCGAAGCATATGCTATAACAGCTTTGCAGGGATATGGCTTTGACCCCGTTGATGAAAATGACAAATATCTCTATGCGATATTTGATTTCGGAGGAGGTACAACGGACTTTGATTTTGGTATCTGGAGAGGTATCAATGACAAAATCCGTGAAGAAGAGGACAGGGACTATGTAATTGAACATATCAACTCGGAGGGAGATCCGTATCTCGGCGGTGAAAATCTGCTTGAACTGCTTGCTTTTGAGATATTCAAAGCCAATAATGATTTCATGAGAACGGGAAAAACAATGGACAAGGGCAATTCTCAAACGGAAAATGTCGGTTTTTCGTACATACTTCCGCCCAAATGTATTAAGCCGTCAGGCAGTGAAACGACAATAAAGAATACTCCGTCTGCAAAGAGAAATACCAAACAGCTTATGGAGGTACTGCGTCCATTCTGGGAGGGAATTATCGGCATAGCTGACAAAAATGCCGAAAAAACTGAAAATGACAAATCTCAAACAAAGGTTTACAACGGTTACATATTCAGAAATGATGAAAAAATGAAATTTCCCATAGCCGATGACGGTGCAGTGACGGTTGACCTTTTTGATAATAACGGTGAATTTCAGTCGGGACAGAAGCTGTATATCCGAAATGACAGCAAAAAAATAAATGTTGACCTTGTGGGTATTCTTGAAAAACGTATTCAGAGCGGTGTAGATAATTTCTTTGATGCGATAATGCTTTTGGGTGACAGTAAGATAGTTGAAAACAGCGGTGCAGATGAATTTCAGATATTCCTTGCAGGAAATTCAAGTAAATCGCCTATATTGAAAAAGCTGTTTGATAAGCGTATCAAGGAAGAAAACGCCAAAATGAACGGCGGAAATTCGGGTGAAAATCATTTCAATCTGTTTCCGCCTTTGGGAACTGCCGAAGCCATGGAGATACAAAAATCAAGAGGTGTTGAAATAAATACGGATATCACCGCCCCGACAGGTAAAACAGGTGTTGCCTACGGTCTGATATACGGACGTGAGGGCGGTCCTATCAGAGTAATTTCTCCGATAAAGGCAGACAGTCAGTCAAAATTCAGATTCAATATCGGCAAGGCAAGAAAAGGCAAATTCAGCATGGTACTTGACAGAAATGAAGCTGTTTACGGTGAATGGGTACGCTTTGGAGTGGCAAACAATGAAGATTTCGAGATATACTATACATCATTGCCGAGTGCGGGAAAAATGTCT
>DBXL01000189.1:0-840 GCA_002309275.1 Ruminococcaceae bacterium UBA1213
ATATAACACAGATATTCCATTAAAGACTTTTACAACAGGCGGTACAGGTTCGGATTCTTTGAATCCTGATATGTCGGACAAATTGCCCATACGCTTTGAACCTGCAAGCCATGATATTATCGCTTTATCATCACTCAATGCCTCTCTTAAATGGCTCAATCATACAGGCTTGCAGAATATATATCAGCATAAAAAAATTCTCTCTGATTATGCGGCGGAACGTCTGAATGATATAACTTCAATAAAGACATATCTTCCTTCGGAAAAAATACAGCATATTTCCGTCATTTCATTTACACATGAGGAATACAGACCGGAAGAAATTGCTGATATTCTTGACAATGAATATGATATTGCCGTCAGGTGCGGATATCATTGTGCCCCGTTTGTTCACAAGCTGATCGGAACTGAAAGTACAGGCGGTACTGTCCGTGTCAGCGTGGGTTATTTCAATACAAAGCAGGATATTGATATCTTAGCCAATGCTTTGTCGGAGTTAGATTAGAGGTGAACTATTTTGAACGATTTCGTAAATTATATCAATTCAATGAACAATGCTAGCAGTGATACTGTTGAAGCACTTGCAGAATCACAGGTACTTTCCGATTATTATGATAAAATCAGAATAGACCGTGCTATCGGAAAATATATAGCTGATCGTATCAAGAAAAAAGAAAGACTTACCATTGTATTGACAGGTCATGCAGGAGATGGAAAAACAAGTATATTGGTACAGGTTCTCCGAGAACTCGGACTTCTGACACCCAATACACCGCTGAAAGAAGAAGAAGAATTTATAAAAGACGATATTCGACTGTATGCCGTTAAAGATATGAGCGA
>DBXL01000189.1:946-1074 GCA_002309275.1 Ruminococcaceae bacterium UBA1213
AAAAACGGTGAAAAAATCAATGAAGCCGAGAAAAACAGATTTCAGTCAGAATTGCTTGAACAGCTTGATTCCAATAAAAATGAACCTATCCTGATTGGAGAATACAAAATCCTGCTTATCAATATTGC
>DBXL01000189.1:1140-2432 GCA_002309275.1 Ruminococcaceae bacterium UBA1213
CTTTGGAGTCCGTGCGAAAATTGCCGTAAAAAAGAAAATTGCTATATATTCAATAATGTTCGGCTAATCAATAAATATTATGGCAGGATATCTTCATTTATCACGGCATTTTACAGTTATCTTTATGAGAACGATATGCGTATGACGATAAGACAAATGCTTTCCCAAATCAGCTTTTCAATAACGGGAAATCATTCATGTACGGAGATTGGCGATAACAGTAAAGATGTCGTAAAATTCAGAAATCTTTTTTCAAATCTGTTTTTCGGATTCAGCGGATATGACGAAATAGACAATGCAGATCAGATACAAGGTATCGCTTATGCAAAGAGCCTGAAGTTAGATTCAAAGGCTTTAAAATGCGATTATAAGCTATTTGTGACCGGTGATCTGAAAGATTTTCCTTCGGATATAAGAACGCTCGTTGAAAGTCAGAAAAATATTTTCAATATTAAACACCTTAATATTGAGAGCAATGAAGAAAAAGATACTGTATTCAACGATAAGGATACCGAATACAGAAAGGCAATCAGAAGAACATACATATTTTTCGGTCAGGAATCGGGGAAAACAGATAAATACAATACTCTGTATGATGAATTGTTTGGCAGCGGCTTTAATGATTTTATGTGCATTCAGCACAATGAGGCAGAACATTCATTGATACGAAGAATGGAGAATACGATCACAAATGCCTTGTATCTGGAAATGACCGGAATATCATCAAGTCAGGCAAGAGAAATTCCTATCACAATCAAAAGAAATGATGACAGCTTTCAGAAAGTAATGCTGACAAACGGCAGTTTAAAAAAGTCTGATTTCAAAATCGTTGCAGTGAACGATTCAAATGAATTTGAAGATATTCAAAATAAGAAAAAAGTCTTCCTGAAAATATGCAATCAGGATACTTTCAGGCTTACTCTGCCAATGGTCATCTATTTTAAAGAAATAGCTGATGGTGTTATTTCCACGATTGCTGATCCGTCACTTACTCACGGAATATCCAAACTGAAAACTCTGCTCCAAAAAAATTGCACCGGCAACGATGAAATTACAATAATTGTCAATAATACAGATGTTCCGACTGACTTAAAGCTGTACATTTATGATGGGAAAATCTTTGTAGAATGAAGGTGAAAACATATGACAGATAAAATGTATCCAAATGATGAATTAAGAACCGATAAAAATAAATATTCCGTACAGAGTCGCCTTTTTGGTCACAGGATAAAACCACAGCAAACACGTTATGAATATCTGGTAGAATTTCTTCAGGTAGCGATTGCCAAAAA
>DBXL01000189.1:2470-4712 GCA_002309275.1 Ruminococcaceae bacterium UBA1213
AGTAAAGATATAGAAAACCATGCAATAGAATATATGCCCGTTTCCAATATGGGATTAAAAAGATTTATCTTTTTCAATAACAGCCGTCTGGATACAAAATCAGATATTGATAAAAAGGCTTATCAACTTTGCCTTGAAACCATTGGCAGTAGTTTGGATAAGGATAATTCACTTGAATCGGAAAAATACATAATATATATTCTCCAAAATATATTATATGGATTCAGCATCGAAAATGCAGGACGTTCATGGTTCAATAAAAATCTTCTGCCGATATGTCCCGAAGTGATTTTTCCGGAATCTCTGGCAACAAAAAAAGACCGTAGTAACGTGAAACTGTATTCAGAGGAAGTTGACAGCAGTTTTTCTTTTAACAGTTATACATATATGGCAAGAGGAGGAGAAGTGTATTATCTTCATTTACTCCATGCTGTCAATAACGGCGGTCTTGAATATAAAGAACGTCTTGAAAAACAGATCAGAAAAATGCTTGACAGTATGCCTGAAATATCTGAAATAAGCAGATTTATACAGAATGAATGGCAGAAAGGTCTTGACGTTTCAGACAGCAATACACCTGTTGTCAAAAAGAAATGCGGTGCTATCCCTGTTGAATACGGATACAGAGATGAATATACACTGTCTGAAATCACTACTTTTATGGATAATCATATACAGCCAATGGAAAAAATAAATCTGTTTTCATGCGGAATTGTTTTGCAGATTTTCAGACTGATGACGACCACTGCCGCCAAAGGCAGCAATACAGCAGGTTCTGCATGGGTAATGGATGTTTGTGATAAAAATAAAAAAGAATATGCGGAAGTAAAAAAACTTTCGTCAAGATGTTTTCTGATGAATGAGGAATGTATCATAAAATATATTGATATGGGGATAGAGTATCACTGCACAAAACCTCAAGACAAGGAAAAAATCCCAAAAATCCGTGAGGATGCCGAAAAAGATACTACTAAAGTTATCCGTAAACTTGGAAAAAGTATGGGTATCATTATTCCATTGAGTGGGGCAAATATGAGATTCACTCTTTCAGAGGATGTTATCAAATTTCTTGTCATGTCCCTTATTCCTGCGGGCAGTAAAGTTACTTTTGACCGTTTCCTTGACCTTATTTATGAACATTTTGAAATAGTGGTATCGCCTGAACACTATGAAAGGGCTGTTTCTGAAAATAAGGCTGTCTATCAAAAAAATGTCACCTTTCTCCAGACAAATAAAATTGATTTTGCTCAAAAATTGAAAAATTGCGGTTTACTGAGAGACCTCTCAGACGCTACTGCCATTGTTGAAAATCCTTATGAACGGGAGGAATATGAAAATTGAAAAAGCTTATTTCCGAAGTTATCTCAATGATAGAAAAACAGATGAAGAAAAACAGTACCTATCTGTTAAAAATCGAAGATTTTGATGATCCTGTCGTTTATATGGAGATATGCAGGCATTTTGCAGGCAGGCATGAAATTAATTTTATTGCCAATCTTGAATACAGCAAATATCAGTCTTTCTGTGAATGTAATAATCCGGACTGGAATTTTGCACTTGATTATCTTTCAAGCAACGGCTATGTACAAGATATTCCCCTGACAAAATTCCGCAACCTTGCTGCAGAAAAATATAACGGAATGACTCTGCTTTTGCTGATGGGAGCGGAAGCTGCACTCGATAAAGGAAGTTTAAAGGATTTCAGCCGTATATCAATGAACGATGTCGTTACCCGCCTGAAAAAGAATTACGGAGCATGGTTTAAAGATATTATCAATGACTTGGAATATGATGAAGATAAGGGCTGTAATATTATCAATAATATTTACAAAGACCTGTTCAGATATATCAATGTTGATCCCATGCAGTTGAGTCTTTTCATTGATGACCTGGGCAGACAGGATATTACTGCTTTCAATGAGTTGACGGAATATATATATAATTCCTTAAATCAATACTGGAATATACCTTCTATATTATCCAACTATAAGATGCCCGAAAAAAATCCGCTGAAATATATTTCCAATTCATTTCAGTTTATCCATAATATACTGAATCTCTCATCTTCAAAAAGAAAAAAACTTTCCCAACAGCTGCAAAAATATGCTGAGGATAACTGTATAGATATGGATTCCGAATTTGAGGGATTTGAAAGTTACAAACAATTTTCAGAATGTCTGACAGAATTTCTGGATAACAAAAATATCGACATTAACCGTAAACGCTTTCTTGAATCCGATTT
>DBXL01000189.1:4785-5410 GCA_002309275.1 Ruminococcaceae bacterium UBA1213
CTCTTTCGGGAGAACCGCTGACAGCATATCTGAAAATGATAAGCCTTTCATGGATAAGATTCTATGAAAAATTTGAAGCATATCCGCTTGATACTGTTATTACAGTTACATCTGTTCGTCTTTCAAATTGTACGGCTGATGATGAGGAGGAAGAAGTTCGTTCTCTTGCAGCTCAATTTGAGAATATATGCACCTATATGGGCGGTATTCTGAAATATATTCAGGAAAAAGGTCTGAACAACACGGAATATTCCGTAAATTATGAAGATGGGACTGATCCCTTCGATACAGACAATATTGATATTATAAAATCAAAATTAAAAACGATCGACAAATGGGGAAAAAATTGTGAGATAAAATTTTCGGTAAATGCTGTCGGAGAATCCGAACACGAAACTCAGAAAACAGAATTCAGATGGTCATTTTCTCCTTATGCAAACTGGAAAAATTCCTTTGCACTGTTGAGATTGCTTGGAAGCAGTGATGATGACGATATTTCTGCGGAATCTCCTCTTTTAACTACCTGCGGAAATATGGACGAGTTGATTGCAAGTGAAAGTGAAGATGAATTTTTTATCAAGCTGGAAAGTATTCAATGCAAGGTCATGTCAAATTACTCGAATGT
>DBXL01000131.1:0-1795 GCA_002309275.1 Ruminococcaceae bacterium UBA1213
TTTGCACATATTGTAAAGGAGTCCTACAAGATAGTATGTATTTTCTACCAGAAGCTTTGCACTGTCTGAAAAATATTTCCAATCGGTCATACTCATGTCTACTATGAGAAATTTCATTTTATCAATATGCTTTTGGTATATGTTGTTCAGTTTGTTGAGTGTAGCATGATATTCTTTAGCACAGGTTTCCAATTCGTCCAGATAGTCACAGATCTTATTGATTTCTTCTTCCGCTTTTTTCATCTGAGACCATGCTTCATCTGCTTTATCCGAAAGCTTGCTTCCTGTAAAATTGAATATGATACCTCCAACAAGCAAACTGACACCAAGAGTTGCACCGCCAAGAACTGCGGTTCCCAATGCAATTCCCCCTCCGCCTGCCGCTATTGCTCCTCCTCCCAATGCTGCCAATGTTGCGTTAGTAGCGGCTGCTCCAGACAAAGTGGCAATAGCTGTACCAGTTGAAGCAGTCCCCAATGCCATAACTGCAGTCGTCGTTACTCCTGCAGCAGCAAAACCTCCTGCTGTTCCTGCAGCTGCTCCACCTAATCCACCAAGAAGTAAGCCTGCTCCAACAGATACTTTTTTCAATTCTTCAGGGGAATATGTGGGTATTTTCTCACCGTTGGAATCTATATTTTTGAATTCAGGTCTGTTATGTATTTTTTCTATCAGATCTGCAAAAACAGAAAAACTTTTTGTTATTTCAAGCTCCAATGTGCCGAGTTTATCCATAACTTCTGTTGTCTGTTTGTTTTTGTTTTCAAATTTCTCTACATTCTGCTCATGTCTATATTTTGCAGATTTCATGGTATCATTAGCCTCTTTCATTTTAACTCCGCCATGAATACTTGCTCCGACTCCACCTGCTGCCGCTATGGCAGCACCTATTCCCAAAATCAATGGTAATGGCATTATCAATCATCCTTTCTTTTTAGCATTTCGCAAATTTGTCTGTTCAAACTATAATATTCTTCAAGAGAAATCTTCTCTGAAAAGAATTTTTCATAACATTCATCGATCCTGCAAAGCAGAGGTCTGTTTTCATATATGCTGCATAAATTTCCGTCAAGATAACGGCACACACCGTTTCCACTATCAAGTTCTGCATAAAGCGGCGACATATCAAGATGACGGCAGCAACAGCCGCATTTATCACATTCAAACATTATTCAAACACCATACGGGCATTTTTATCTTTCATAAAACTGTCAAAGCTGTCATGTGTTTTTTCCCAACTCATTGTTATTCCAAGAGAAACCATAGCATTTTTCAATACGGAATTGAGCACATCTTCTGGCATATCTTCTGTAATAGATGCAGCTATGAGATTATAAGTTGATGTTTCTCTTTTGAAAGCTGCAAGGTCTATTTTCATGAGTTCAGCCGCATATTTTTCAAACATCAAAGCCTGTTCTTTGAAATAGGCAACATTTTTATCGATTGTGGGAATTTTGTTCAGCTTATCAACAATTTTATTGATAATGGGGCTTCTATCAAGAAAATACAGTAATGTACAGCTTACAATCCCTGTGCAGAGAGTGCCGCAAAATGTTTTTACTATATCGCCTATCACTGGAATAGCACCTATCGGAGTTTTTCCGATAGCCTCGCTTACAAGAGTTCCCAAAACGACACTGGCTCCCGTTGCAAGTATTTTTGTAGCTGCACGAAGTCTTTCACCAAGCGGATAGCCGTCAGGATTGAAAAGCAATATTTTTCCTGCTTCAACAACGGAGGCAAAAGCCTGACGAATTATTTTTACAACATTTTTAGCTGTTGTAAAGAAAATATT
>DBXL01000131.1:1895-2950 GCA_002309275.1 Ruminococcaceae bacterium UBA1213
TTTACCCCTTCTCCGATAGCTTTGAAGAAATCCCCCATATCCATTTGGAGTCCAGGACGAACATCATATCTTATAAATTCTTCTTTCACCGAAAACCATATTTCCGTAAATACAAGACCGATTGCCTGACGGAGTCCCATTTGTATTCCGACCTTGCCTGCAGAAACAGCCACATCCGTTGCAAATTTCTTGCTGGTATAATATTCTCTTGCGATTTTGGATTCATACTCTTTTCTTGCTTTTCTATCGATTTCCCTCATCTTTTCTTTATCAGCAGATTGAAGCTGTGAAAGCTTCTTAAGTTCCTTGCGTTCACTGTCTGAAAGACTTGATTTAGAATTTAATTCGTCTATTCTTTTCTGTCTTTGTTCCTGAGTTTTTTCAAGCCTATCAATAAACTCATCCATAGAGTAAGCGTTTTTTGATTTGTTGATAGATTCACCAGTAGGTTTCAGATTTTCATCACTGTTAGCCAATTGTTCACCTTTTAATCCTGAAAGAACTCTTCCACGATCATCATGGACCTCTTTTGCAGATATCACATGATCAAGGTTTGTTTGTTCGTTTCGAGCAACCTTTTTCCCTGTGTACGAATCGGTCAGTATTCCATCTTTTTTCTGTTGACTGTATTCCTTGTTCTTTTGTTTATATCCCGAATTATTATGATATTTTGTAGAATCATATTCTCCACGAGTTTCATAACTTTCCTCATTTTGTTTATTTTTATATGTCATTTCCAGATCTTTGCCAATCTGACGCACATTATGTATAGTGTCTACATCTCCTCCATGCTGATCTTTGATGAGAAAATCAAGCCCGAACGATGTAATAAGACTGTAAATAATAACCGTTTCATACTGCAAAAAAATACTTTTAACTACATTTTCTTCTTTTGACGGATAATAATTCTTTGAAACAGAAACTAAATAATCTGACATGGCTATTCCTCCCCACAAATATCTATCTCGAGTATATTATCTCATATAATAGATAATATGTCAATAATTTGTAAAACAGTTGATTAAATTTTATTTATTGTCTGTAACATGGGGTTA
>DBXL01000039.1 GCA_002309275.1 Ruminococcaceae bacterium UBA1213
TTACATAGTATTACTTGTATTACATTACGTATTACATATTTCAGAACTATTGACAGATTAACAATGATTTGCTAAAATTTGTCTATGTAATACGTAATACATTACGCTGTAATACATGGTATGACACTATATTTTTGCAGAAATGAGGAAATTTTGATGAACGATGAAATAAAAGTACGCAGTTTTCGTATATCGGACAGCGTTGCGGAGAAATTCAAGGCTTTTTGCGGTGAATTTGACAGTCAGAATGCAGCATTGGACAGCCTGATCACCACCTATGAAATGCAGAATGCCAAATCTGTATTGATGGATAGGAAAACGGAGATAGCCGAATTTGACACGCACATACAGGCAATACAGAGTGCTTTCTTGAGGTCTTTGGAACTGAACGAAAATGCCGAACAGCGTGTAAAAACAGAATTCAACAGCCTGTTATCTTCCAAAGACGAAACAATCATGCAGTTACAGGCGGAGAAAGCAAAAGCAATAGAGCAGACAGAACAATATAAAACATCATATGACAAAGTTGTACAGGATACCGACAAGCAGTTGAGAGCTATGCAGGAAAAGGTGTCAGAGAACAGCCAAGCCTTGCAGAATGAGAAAGAAAGAGCCGATACAGAGCAAAAGGCAAGAGAGCAAGCGGAAACTATATCGGCAATGCTTTCAGGTCAGGTTAAGGAATTACAGGGACAGTTGGCACAGCTGAAAGCACAAAACGCTGAATTAAGCAAAAGGGCAGAACAGGCTGAAACAACATTTTCCAAGCTGTCTGATGAGCTGATGAAACTGAAATCTGCCTATTCGGAAGTACAGAGGACACTGGCTGATGAACAGGCAAGCAGGACAAAAGAATTAGCTGCTGCCGAAAGAGAAAGAGAAACAGCCGTAAAATATGCCATAGCCGATACAGCAGGCAAGTATCAACGCAAAATTGACGAAATGCAGCTTAAAATTGATGATATGCAGACAAAACAGGCTGAACAGTTGGCTATGCTTTTCAACAAGCAGAACAAACAGAATGATAACTGAACTCATACAAAGCAAGGCAATTTTACTATTTTGTCTTGCTCATTTTTTTGATATTTTTTATTACCATATATTTCCAAAATTACCAATTTTGCAAGTCTGTTTTTTCCTCTTTGTGTGACAATTTCTGATAGTATCTTTTGGATTATAAGGTGAACGCACCTACCCCTTATTTTTGAAAAACCCTAAAAAGTAAAAATTTCTATTTTAATAAAATAGAAAAAAATATGGGTATTTTCAGCAAATATATGAAAAAGCGCGTTCACTTTATCACAAAAAAGTGAACAAATCACAAAATTAAAAAAATTAATCTAATTCTTCTTTTAATAATAATTTCATGTGAGTAGCTTTACCATTTATTTTTTTCTTTGGCTTTCATAGCCCAATTTATTTAACACTATTGAGATTTGATTTGCTGAACAGCTGTTTCGGCTGTATCATTCCATTTAAGTTCGATGGCCATCGGCGGATATGCAGCGATGGCAACATTTATTTTGATGCAGGCATATCACTCTGATACGGGGGCACTCTCATTTTCATCAGGTGATTCAGAACGGTTTTCATCAGGTGATTCGGAACTGCTTTCATCGGATGATTCCTGACTGTTTTTATTGGACGGTTTCGAGCTGTTTTTATCTGATACAGAACTATCGGATACAGTTCTGCTCTGCTGGCTGACGGATGTCCGGACTGTATCAGGCGTGCTTTGATGCCCCGCATTCAGCCCTATGAGCATCCCGCCGAAAAATAATGCCAACGACATTGCCACGCATAACAGACGGACAATATATTTTTGATGACACATACCAATCAGATACCCAAATTCACTGTACACCATCTCGAATCCGTCAGGAACTGCTATCTCCTCATTGCGGAGAAAACAATCTCTTATATCACGCCTGTGAAAGTAAACATATTCAGCTATATATCCCATATACTCATAGCGGATATACTGATAATCCTGAAGCGCCGAGCCGTTGACAAACAGCACGGTGAAAAATATCAGCGGATATATCTCATATTCCCTTTTTTGAGAGGTAAGACCGGCAAAAGCCTTTTTTGTCCATATTTTGAAAAGATGTTTTTTCATGGCAGGCGGGAGTTCCGAATCAATCACGCTTTTTATGAATTCCCGTGAAATATCGAGTTTTTCTGTTACCTGATTGTCGCTGTCGTCAGACTTCAGTATTACACGTGAAAGAGCACCCCGGCATATCCGATAGGCTGTCAAAATTTTTTTCACATCTGTTTTCATTTACTCTTCCTCCGGTCCATACTGACAATAGTTAAAGGGGTTCAGTTCTTCCTCCACAAGTGAAATATCGGATTCTTCATCATCACGGGGAAGTTCCTGCAATTCAGACATAAAAACAATATATCCTGTATCCTGCATCAGCCTTTCCAGAGAACTATACTGTATTTTTTCCGTTTCACATATTATCAGTTTATCAAAATGCAGTGTTTCATACTTGTATGCCTGACCGGGAGTGCATATCACAAAGCCGGTCTGCACATCCTGCTCATGTGTCATCAGATGATAATAATGCTGTTTGAGGTCTTTGAGCATTCTTTCATATAATGCATGGATATACGGGATTTCCTGTATGTTTTCGCCGGCATTCCGGATAACTGCAGATGAACCTGCCTTGACAACATATTTTTCAATAAGCGAAACCGTTTCATCAACAGAAATCTGAGAGTCGCAGTGTTCTATACAGCCGGTAAAACTGCCCAGACCGTATCCGGTCAGAATTTCTTTTTCAGAAAGATAATCCTGATAAACATTTGAGTGTATGAGTTCATGGATGACTCCGATATATTTCAAAAGGCTCTCATCTATTGTAATGCTGTTGTTATAGCCGGCAATGTATTTTTTCATATCGGATTTTATCTCATTTTCACCCGAACAGCAGTATCTTGCCATCTCTTCGGCAACCTGAGAGCTTTCCGAAAGCTCCATACAGCACCTGAGCCATGCACACTGTCTGTCAAAGCTGTTTTTATCGACATTTTCACGGAATATTTCGTTCAGACTCTTTAAAACTGCAAAATTCTGACAGATACTTTTTCTCACGGCTACAAGCTGTCTGAAAAAAGACAGAATCTGATTTTTACGCCGGGGATTCCATGAGAAAATGCTCCTGAAAGAAGCTTCATCTCCGGCAGGAACGATTTTTCGGAGCAGGCTGTAAACATTTGATTTTGCCGTCTGGGTATCCTGTGAATTCATGTGCAGAGGCTTGGCGCAACAGGTTTCTATATCATGGATAAGGTCGTCAAGTTCGCCGGCGGAATATTCGTCAAGATATTCGTCCGCATCACCGCCGGAAAAAAACTCCCTGTTTTCTTTATAGCTGAGATACTTCTGATATTCACTGTAATCAATGGGATTTTCTCCGCAGTCACGGATTTCCAGAAGCTTTTCAAAAGCTTCCTTGTATTTCATCATGTCCTCAAAGCAAAACGGATTTTCATATACGGGAGAAATACGGAAATATATGCTGTCAAGTTTTTTACGGCTTTCATATATCCTGTCCGTATCCCTTGTGAATTCGTCAATCTGATAGTCCTGATTAAAGCAGGTAAAATCGAATACGTCGCTGTCAATGTCAATCAGGCATTTTTTACGCAGTTCCCCCGTTTTTCTGAGGTGTTCAATTATCTCCCTGCACTTTCGGGGATTCTGTTCAATACATTTGTCAAGTTCGGAAAGAATTTTTTCGCTGTCCTTGTCAAAACCGCTCCCGGCGGAACAATTCCCGGAATAATCTTTCCATATATCCCAAAGAGTCCTGTCACTGCCGGCAGGGACTGAAAAAAGCCGTTTTTCTCTGTCTGCAAGCCTGAAAAATTCCTCCATACCAGCGTCGGAAAAAGCAGTATCGTCATATTCCTGAACAGGTTCTTCCGTCACTTTTTCTTCCGGCGGAGAGCCTTTCTTTTTAGGAAAATGCAGAATATCCAGCAGAACTTCCCAGTTGTTTTCATCATTGTCCATGTCTATATAATCTTCGTATTCCGTCATCGAGATAAAACCGTGATTGGCTTTCAGACCGATACTTTCTATATGCACTGAAACACTGCCCAGCATATCTTCATCACACACAAGAAGCACCTTTCTGCCCTGACACACCATATTCAGCGATGCATCAACAGCAAGAATAATCTGTTTGCCGGAATTGACGTTTTTTATAAAATAGGAATTGTTCTGCTGTATCATATCGGAAACGGACATATCATAGCAGGACATATCCGAGAAATGAACGTTTCTGAAATTCCTCACAGGTTTTTCAGATGAAAACTGCTTTGACGAGATGAGAGCCGAAACATTTTCCTTTATCTGGGTTCTTGTTCTGTATGGTGATTCATCAAGGATGATACAGTCAGAACTGCCCCTGTTGATTCTGTTGAAATCAACAATTCTTCTGACAGAGGGAATTTTTTCCTCACAGGCCTGCGAGCCGTTCCAGAAATTATATTCTCCGTTTACGGCATTCCATGAGTCTATCAGAAGCAGGTCGCCTTTTTGGGGATATACATTATTCTTTATGAGAGAGGCACAGGACTCCTTCTGTTCCCCGGACATTTCAAAATATTTGTTTTCCTTTGTCCAGACACCAATAAAAATATCATTCAGGGAATATATCAATACAGGGTGGAACCCTGCCCTGATATAAAATGCACACATATATATAGCGGAAGAATTCATATCCAGCCTGCCGTTTTTACAGCTGAGGATACAGTCGGAACCCTCTCTGGAAATATCCTGTTTCAGAGTGGCTCTGCTTTTGGCATATTTTTCAAGTCCCAGACGGGAAACCGCCCTGCATACCCTTTCAAGCTGAGGGATATTGACAGCACCGTTCTGACCGTAGCCCGTTTCGGTATCACTTAGCTGATTTTCAAAGGCTCTCATGACCTCCGCACTGCACTTGATTTTGAGCATAGATCATATCCACTCCGATCATTGTATAATTCATTGAACGTCATTATTTTATGTATGAAGAAGTTCTTTTTTGAATAGTTGCCGTCATTTCCGATAAACGCACAAAGCCTGTCATCTGCCGTATCCGAACTCTGTATCAGTATGACATGGTGGCAGATACGCACAGGCTGGGGAATCAGATATTTAAGAAAAAATATGGTATCCTGGTATTTGATAGGTTCCTGCATGAGTATAACGAGATAATTTTCATCACAGGGATTTTCGGCTGTAAAGTCATTCATTACCGCAAACGCTGCCGAAAGGCAATAGCTGTAATGACCGTTTTCACGGCAGGCATCCATCAGAAATATATCGTCTGCACTCAATTTTCCGAATTCCTGTATAATGACTCTGCCGCCTGCCTGATAGACAAATGCTTTTCTGCCCTTTTCGGCATTTCCGGCAAACTGTTTCTGATATTCGTGAAGAACCGTATTGACATTTTCACTGGCAGCCATAGTTTCAATATGGGAATCGGAGTTTCTCAATATGCAAAAAAGTACGTTTACCATATATCTCTCTCCATTGCTTTCAACTTCCTGTCAATTTCGGAATACAATATCTTTTCTCCGTCATTGCCGAGAAAAGCTCTTATATCTCTTGTACTTTCCCCGTTTATCCCAATAAACTGCCCGTCCTGCCCGGGTTCGCCGACAAACAGAAGTGCAAAATCACACATATTATCTCCTGCAGGATAAGCGGGATTCCTGCTCTCTCCCGGCATGGAATCCGTCACAAGCACGATGCCTTTCAAATCTGCATCATCGATACCGCCGAGATCGGCAACGGCAGAAAAAAGGGCATCATTCAGACACGGTTCATATCCGTCATAATTTCCGCCGTAGAATTCTGCGGATAAGAGATCTGTTTTTAACTGACCGATACTGCCGAAATCTCCCGCACTGCGACTATTATTGTCATGTGCAATGATGGTTTTGATAAAAATATCGGCATTTATTGCGCTGAGTGCATCTGCCTCTTCTGTCAGGCGGTGATATACAAAATAATATATTTTACTCATCGAATAGGTACCGTCAATGATAATTTCCAGATACACTCTTTTTTTCCGAGGCTGTCGGGGAGTATCTTTCGGCTCTACTACTTCATCTTCCCATATGTCATTGATGACAGGCTCGTCTTTTTTGTCAGGGTACGGCGATACTTTTCTTCTTTCTCTTGTTTTCTCCGGCATTCTGCATCCTCCTTTTCTGTCTATCTTCTTATGCCTTTTATTATAAAAGTCAAGTTTTCTATAACTGTTTTATTTTCGGGCGATTCTTCTGCAAAATCCAGCGGAATCATTTCAATATCTCCTTTTTGACTGCGGAGCATACGGAATATCAAAAAAATTCTGTTTCCGGCACGGAATATGTTCAGCTGTACATCGGAATAAGCCTTTAAAAATTCACCGGTGCATATTTCTCCGTTGGAAAGCCAATAGCTGTCTTTCTGAAGAAATTTCATTTTATATCCGATGCACTGATATACTTCCATGGACAGTCCGATATTTTTCCCGCACCAGACGGGATATGCGGGAAGCAGATGATATTTTTCATACATATCCCGCATGATTGCGGAATACATACCGGGATATTTTTTTCGGAGGAATGCCCGGAAATCATTCAGGACATCTCCTGCCCTGCGGTACTGCATTTTTTTTTCGGCAATCATTTTTGCAATAACCGGCAGAAGTTCCTCATCGGAATCACTCCCGGCAAATTTCCGATAAAGTACATAATCATCATTTTTGCCGTTATTTTCAAGGAGCAGTTTATAGTGTTCTCCCGACAGCATATATAAAAAGACAAGCCCGAGAGAATATATATCCATTCCGACAAAGGATTTTACATTTTTTTTCTTCTGGTCGGGGTGCATATAAAGAAAACTTCCGCCTATTTCCTTTCCGTCGGCACGTGTTCCCATGCGGTTGTCAACATGGCTCCAGTCAAAATCAATATATTTTATCTGTCCTTCGTCAGTGATGAGGATATTTTCAGGCTTCACATCTCTGTGGACGAGAGGATCATTGATTTTTACGGTTGTATAGTAATTCATGCCGTAAAGGAGCTGGAGCATATGGCTGAACATTGTTTTTTTGTCAGGCTTACTGCCCCGGGCATAAAAATCGGCAAGCGTACCGCCCTTGATATACTCTTCGAGAAGACATACCGCCTTCATTTTCTCTCCCTTGGAATCCGTTATATCCGCCTCAATTTTCCGGTCAATATATGCTATGAACGGGTATCTCATACGGAAAGCAAATTCTTTTTCAAAACGGTCGAGAGCTTCTTTATATATATTTCCATATCTGCTCAGGTCGTAATGGCAGGGATCGCCGGTCGCCTCGATATATTTGATAAAATATTCTTTTCCGGCACCCGCCGTGCCGGTCCACAGATTACAGCCTTTACAGCCGAATGAACTTTTCACCAGTTCGCTGTTTCCGGCAAGCGTCTTGTTTTTATTTTCCTCTTTATCAAAATAATCTATTTTGATTTCCATAAAAAACCCCTTCTCACAGCACTTCCATTAAAATTACGCTTTTGTCATCGTCATACCTGGCCGAAGATGACATGATTTCCGATACGGTATCTTCCCCTCCGGAAGAACTGCCGATGATTCGCTCAATATCCGCTTCAGCGAGCATACTCAGACCGTCCGACATGATCAGCACTTTGTCACCGACAGACATTTTTTCGACAGTCCGGACTTTGAGCAGTCCTTCAGACAATTTTCTGTATTCGCCCAGATAATGCGTCAGTATCCTGCCTCCTTCATACTGATCCTGTTCGGGTTCTTCCGCAGCCCGGTTATGTATGACGGAGAGCATGGACATTGTCTGTGAAACATTGTTGAAGCAGTATATGGGGGAATCTCCGATATTGGCAGCAACAAGAAAATCATCGGCAATCACAACGGCACTGATTGTTGTTCCGCTTCCGAAACCGGGAGTTGCCGTTTCGCATACAACACTATTGGCACTTTCCAGTGCATATATCATGGCTTCGATGAGCCGGTCACGGTAATTCAGGATAGAAAAGCCGTTTTTTTCCGTTTCATAGTGGTGTATGGTCTTTTGTATAAAACTTGAAGCAAACGTTTCCGCCGCCGCACAGGCACTTATTTTCCCGTTTGCCATTCCTCCCATTCCATCGCAGACAATCCCTATATTGAGCATGACATCATTATAGGGATTTACTTTCATATATACGACACAGTCTTCATTTTCGCTGTGCATAACGCCTGCCAGCGTTGCAGAACTGATTTTTATTTCCATAACATACTCTCTCCTTTATGCCCCGTATTCAATAATCTCTCCTTCGGCTATTTTGGAAAGGTCAGGGCTGTCGGAACGGCTGTTTTCATCTGTTCTGACAGCGACTGTATCCTCAACGGCATTATATATCTGATTCAAGGTGCTTTTCATATCGGTAGAATTGGCTTTTCCCTCAAACGGATACTGCACCAGAACGACTGCATATTTATGCCCGTTTATATCTGCATTGCTGACGGTCCAGAGAGCTTTTTTGAGTTTTTCCGTTTCGTCCCCGACTTCGGCAGTTCCCGTTTTGACGCCTATATATTTTCTTTCATCGTTCTTAAAAAAGTAAGAAGGACTGCTGTTGTTGTTGAGCATGGCATAATACAGTTTTTCTGCCGTTTCGGGACTTGTCAGCTCATAGGAGCCATGCTCGGAAGCAAGACCTTTTATTCCGTAAAAACGGCTTATTTCATCAAGGTTTTCTTCTTTGCCCCGGCAGTCTTTGATACTTTTTATCATATGGGGTTCTGTAACTTTTCCGCCGTTTATGATGGCGGCGGCTATCATGGCATTGTGGACAGCCGATATTTTTACATATCCCTGTCCGAAGCCCGTGGCGGCCGTGTGATACATTTTATCTTCGTATGAATGGCTTTCCGGCATATCGTTAAGTTCCCATAAGCTTTTCATACAGCCGAAATCAAAATCCAATTCCTTTCCTATGCCCATGCGGTGAACAATGTCGGTCATTTTTGTTCTTGCGTCTTTTGTTTGCATCATGGCATTGGCAAAGAATACATTGGAGGAACGCCCCAGGGCAACAAGATAATTGATCCGGCAGTTATCGTCATAGCCGCCGTCTTCGGTGTACCAGTTGCCTATATTGTAACCGCCTATGGAAAAAGGTGCTTTATCGCTGAAAAGTATATTTTCTCCGCCGTCTTCTTCCAGTATCATAACAGAAGTGAGCAGCTTGAATGTTGAACCCGGCCAGATCATGTCGCTGCCGGAGTAGAACAGGTTTTGTTTCTGACTGTCGGGTTCGTCAGCGTTGAATGTCGGGAAATCCACACAGGCGAGCATTTCGCCGTTTTCCGCATCAAGAACGACTGCAGAACCTCTTTTATCCGTTCCTCGCTCTTTTTTGTATATGTCGAAAACTTTTTTCTGAAGCTTGTGATCTATCGTAAGGAATATATCTTTTCCACGCAGGTTGTCGCCGGAATTGTCCCTGAGAACATCATAATATTTCCCGATAAGACCTTCGCAGAGAGATTTTTTGTTTTTCATGGTGTTCAGCAGGGGAGAATATATTTCATTGTCTATGTAGATTCCCTTGTGAACTGCCGGATAGCCGGAAAAATCACATAATTTCACGCCGTTCCTGTCAAATATATCTCCGGGAACAATATCCTGAGCGTCGGTGTCAAAGGCAAAGGCAGAGGACTGTTCAGCGGACTGTCCGGAGGAATGTTTGATAATTACTGATCCCTTGCCGACCAGCCTGTCATAACCGCCGGCTTTGAATACAAGAACGACACCCAGCAGAGCAAAAGAGAGTCCTATCAGCATCATGATCACATTCTGACGGGTAAGGCTTATTTTTTTCAGCAGATTTCTGGACAATGTATATTCCTCCTAAATCAGTAATGCAGCCAGCAGCATAACTGAGGCAGTGATAAGTTTGAAAATATCCTCCATGTCGGGCCATACAAAAAGGTAGCTCCAAAAACTCTTTTTGAGTTCGGTTTCTCCCAGAGCCCACCGGTCAAGCAGTTCTTCATTTTTACGGCTTATCTGCATAGTATTGGCAGATATTTCGGCTATAAACATAGTAATGGCAAGACTTATGGTCTGAATCATACCGCCGTTTGAAACATACATGAGCGGTACGCCGGAGATAGGAAACAGTGACAGATTAATGCAGATATGCAGTAAATTCTGTGCAGCCAGAAGGCATACGCATATAAATCCGAGAGTCCGGTAGTAGTCATCGTCAGCCTTTTTCAGACTCCTGTAAGCGACAGCAATCAGGGCAGCATACAAAGCTGTAAGAACCAGTCCTGCAGCAACACCCAGTGAATGCACTATCTGTCCGAATATCATATCGGATTCAGCAACGGATATTTGAGTGCTTTCGTCTGAATCTTCGGGACAGCCGAACCAGCCTGCCGACCTTCTGGCATTGATAAGCTGTACATACTGCGAACCGCTTCCCCTGTTGACATAAAGGTCCTTGTCCGGATCGGCATTTTTGAAAGCATATATTCTCTGGTCAATCTTCATGATACGGCTGAGAACAAAATTATATTCGGAAAAACTGCTTGTTTCGTCAAATATGCAGTGTTTTGCCGGGTTTTCGTCAGATGAAACAAATCTGTCGGGATTGGTATATATGATATATACCAGCTTCATTCCCGCAATAATCAGGGCAAAAGACAGAATGCACGCTGTGGAAAGTATCTTTACCCAAAGCTTGTTTTTGGGGAAGAAAGCCTCTTTCAGCTCCCGCAGGGGAACACACATACAGGTCACAAAAGCACCTGTCAGAAGAAGCACCGCCATCGTACCCATTTCGGAACAGAGGACAAACATCACTGCCGTCAGAACATTGTATATCAATGCACACCACAGCCTGTTCAGCACGCATTTATTTCTTTGTGCTTTCACGAGCCTGCCGGAAATGGGAAAAAGTATGATATTTTTCTTGTTTTTCTTTCCGAGCAGACCTGCCATTATGAGAATATAGGCTATTTTGGTCAGTTCGAGGAGATTCAGGTCAGCGAATTGTATGGAAGCCCCGTCGCCGTCTGCAAACAGTGCCATAACACCCATCAGAAACATCTGGAATATGAATACGGCAATTATCATGATGTCAAAGTTCAGGCACAGCACATTGAATGCGACCATTCCCGCAACAGCCAGAGCAAATCCTATCAGTATATTTCTTGTTATTTTGCGTGCATTGTCAAATCTCTGCGAATCAGCCATATCGTCTGCCATCATTCTGTAAGAGGGGATATACTCACAGTCCGACAGCACAGCATCAAGCTTTTCCGCTTCCGCAATGCTCAGGGGACTTTCAAAATTGCCGTTATCGGAACGATACAGCATGATATGTTCATCGGCAAGATTTTTATTTTTGGTATCGGCTTTCAGGACGGAATCACATAATTTTTCATATATGTCGTTTTTTTGTTCATCATTTTCCTTTTTGCCGACAAGAATGTCCTTTCTGTTTTCAAGATAACGCATGGAGCCGATAATATCTATATGGGCAACTTCACCGGCACTCTCAAAAGCCTTCTGTGCATTATCGGGAAAAATAAGGTATTTACTGCAGATATTCACGGAATCTTCTATATTTTTCTTATCTTGGGGGTATCTTGCCGTAATTTCCTCCGAGCAGGCAGTTTCATATATGACATTCAGTGTTTTTCTTACGGGTGCGGTCACAGAAAATGTCATTGCCTGTGCAAAAATGCCGGCAGCCATGATAAATGAAGTAACAGCAATTATTTTTGCATCGGACCTGAGCAGTATTTTCAATATGCACATCATGCCCAGAGAGATGACCACAAGAACCGCCAGGGGCAGAACATAACAGTAGGCTTTTTCCACTGTCATGCTGAAATAGATGACAACGGCACTCATCAGACCGATATAAATCAATACTGACCGGAACTCACTGATTTTTGCTAAAATATATCCTTTCACTTTTCATAATGCCGCTCTGACGAGAGCGGATTCCCCTTTCCTTGATATTTTCAATGCAGTTTTATTTGTATGTCCATGTAGTCATCTTCATTTTTTCCCCGAATGCGGAAAAGATTCTGCCCTGCACGGGTATAAAGCGGAACTTCGTCCCTCATTTCAGAAAGGGAATTCTTTTTTATTTTATACATACGGACAGCAATATTCAAAGTCCTGATATAATAAAGTTCCCCTTTTTTTTCGATGCAGAACAGGACATCTCCGAATTGTTCCGCACCGTGTATAACTATATCGCTGTTTTCGGAAATGCCCACTGTAACATACGGTTTTTCGATATATACTCCGTCAATATGTTTTGATTCTCCGCCGGTGCATACAGTGACTTCCATAAGCGGATAAGTGCCCGCTGCCGTTTCATCAGCGAGAATATAACGGCAGTATATGACAAATCCGACTGCTATTCCGGCAAGCACCGCAAATTCCGCAATGACGGGATACTGTGAGAGAATATACAGCAATGCTGCCGGAAGTCCCACGGCAGCCGCCGCAGCAGCTCCCCTCTTCAGCCAAAAATCAATCGTTTTCTTTTTCATCGTTTTTCACCTGTCACCGGTACAACATGAATGCCGTACTGTTTTCCGATATTATGCACTTTTGCAGCCCCTGTCAGTCCGTCTTCCGCTGAAGTTCCCTGTACACTTTGTTTCACACCCGGAACAGCGTATGCATTTTCATTCTTATCACTGACTTCAGGCACATTCATTCCGATATGCCGTTTTATCTTTTCAATTACACCGCGCTTGTCATCTGAAAGCTGCTTTTTTTCTTCTTTTCGGATGAGAGCCTGCCAGTGTTCTTTCAGAGTCATCTTTACTTCGGGGGGGATGATATATTCACTGTCATAGGCATCGAATATATGCTCTCTTATTACTTCCATCTCATAGGATGCGGTGACAGCATTTTTTTCTATATACCATATATACCATTTTACCAATACATATTCCAAAGCAAATTTCAGAACACCAAGATACTTGTATTTCTCATTAAGAATGCCGTAGGCTGAATTCCAGGCAAGCATTTCCAAAAAGTCTGCTGAGCTTTTCAGCTTTTCCACAATTTCGATATGAAAATATCCGCTCTGCCGACAGCCGATAATATCCGACAGTTCAAAAAAGCTCATAAAAAGAAAATCATCTGTTCCCGGACCGTTCTGATACTCACGGGGGGCAATATTATCGGCACATTCCTCAAGAATAATATTCAGAGCCTGCCGCAGTCCATCAATATTATTATTTTTCTGTATGGAATCAGATGTTCCGCATTTTGTTTCAATCTCCTGTTTCTGCTTTCGGAGCATCTCTTTCATGTCGATACTTTTTATGCTGTATCCCCTGAACAAAACATAGACAAAAAACAAATTTGCAGTAATATCATTGCAGGCTTTACCGTCCGCAATAATATCCGTGTATTTTTTCATTTCCGAATAATTGAAAGGACTGCTCTGATAAAGATTTGCAAAGTGTTCCTGCGTGCATCTGACAGTTTTTTTCCAGAATTCCCTGAGAAATTCTGTATTTTGTTTCAGGTCGGCATACAAGAGCCAGAATGCCGAAAAATTTCCTTCCCGCATATTCTTTTCAGCCGTTTGTTCCATTTTTCTGCTCTGCTCTTTGATATAATAGTTCTGTACATTCTCATCTTCCTGCCCGAAGGTATGCAGGATAAAAATACCCGTTCTGTATTCCGAAAAAGAAATATTCTGATTTTCAAGCAGTTTTGCCGTCTTTTCAAACGCTCTTCTGCTGAAAGTTATCTTTTTTTTCTCAAGACTGTTTTTTATCTCTGAAAGCGTATTACAGTCATCTATTTTTTTGTTTTCCTTTCTGCGTTTCTCATAATCGTCTCTGATTTTCTTCAGATGTGCTTTTCTCTGAGGGTCTGCACTGCAGTTTTCTGCAACGTCCATATAACGTTCCTGCGTATTTTCATCAAGTTTTTCGTTGTTTTCCAGTTCGTCTATGAACCAGTCAAACAGTCTTATGTCAGATTCTTTTTTTAAAGCGTCAACATCTGCTACGGATCTGAATACCTCTATTTTTTTCGACACGGCAGACCATTCTTTCAAACCGCCGTCTGTATCGCCGGCGGATATTTTTTTCTCACAGGAATGAAACTGCTCTTTTATATCGTTTTCAACATATACGGCATAGTCCCGGAACTGTTTTTTCTTTTCCTCATCCACTGCAAGCTTGTCCGCTTCCCTGATACAGAGTGCTTTTGTGTCATCATCAAGATTTTCAGCATTATACAGTTTTCCCATGAAACCGTTGAATAATCTTGCGCCAGACTCTTTTTTCAGTTCCTCCAAAACAGCGGAACCCACTGCCGATGCCCATACCTCCAGACCAGACGAATAATTGTTCAGATTCTCCAAACCGAGCTTCATATCCGCACCGAATACATTGTTCTCATAATTTTGGTATTCCTGTTCTATATGTCTTTTTATGATTTCATATAATTTTGTTTTTTCGTCGCTGTCAAGAAGGGACATATCTATATTTTTGTAAATCAGGCTCACTTGTACGGAATCGCCGGCAAGCAACTTCATGTACTGATATTTTTGAGTGTTATCAAAAACAGCTTTTACACGTTCAGCGACAGACTCTGTTTTTTTTGTTTCCCTGCTGTCTGCCACACTGTCGCAGGGAGGAATATTTCCGCCGAAATTATCATAAATAACACGGTGAATGCCTGTTTTGCCGGAAATGCCCGAAAGATAATAATAATTTTTCATTGCCGTTTTTTCTGTACGGCACAGCTGTTTTACTTCATCAAGCTCCATAAAATGAAGGACATCTGTCTGCAGACTGCCATAGCCTGCAAACTTGATGGAAAAAGCAGTGATTTTTGAGGAAATATCCTGATTGAATTCCCAATAGAATCCAAAAAGACAGGCTTTTGCATGACAGGTTTCTTTTGTTGTGAAACCGCTTCCTGACATTCCGATAAAGTCGGCAGGCACGATGCAGTCCCACAGCATTGTTTTAAGAATGCTGTCGTCTGTTTTATCTGCAAAAGACAGGTAGATATAATTTTTCCCTCTGCAGACAGCCTGCACAAAATGCTCATATACTTTTTTCATGCTTTCCCTGAACAGTTCATATTTCGGGTATCCACTGCAGGTTTGTCCGAAATCCCTGTTCCAGTCAAATATATCTTTCAAATTTTCCGGATTGGTGCTGTTGGCTTCCAAGTCGGTGAAATTATGCACGATAACAGACAGCCTTTCTATATACAGCTCTCTGAGTCCGTCATCCTCTTGGGGGAAATCTCCCATTTCTTTTCTGGAATTTCCGCTGACAATGGTATATTCCCGATAAAATCTGTTTTCTTCCCTGCAAAATGCATTGAACTCACCGGCACTCTGTTCATCTGCAAAATCTGCTTCAAGTTCACTGCATACGGTTTTCCATAATTTTACGGTTTCTTTGTTTTTGATATTATTTTCACTCTTATCCGTTTCAAAAAGCCGGCGGCATTTCCGAAGGCATTCGGAAAACATTTTTTTTCCTTTGATGACATCGTAATCTTTCTGAGGATCCAGCCTGCTTTTTTCGGCATTTACGGCTGAGATGTCATCACTCACGGCAATACTTCCGCCAACGAAATCTTTCAGGGATTTTTCATCGAAAAGCCCGGACTGATTCATAACAGCAAGCCATTTCCGCCTGTCCTCTTCGCTTTGGAAATTCTGATACAGTATTTTTGCACTGCCGAAAATGTCACTGATGATTTTCCCAAAGCACTCACCCGTATGATTTACCTTTCCGAAAAAGCCGGCAATTGTTCCAAGACAGTCCATTCCGTTCTCATTTTTGGATATATTTTTTATCATTTTGGCAAGAACAGCGTTTTCATCTTTGATTAACTCGGATAATATATCCTCACGGTCAATGACATCATTCAAAAGCGAAAAGAAGGTATCTTCGCTTTTGTACTCGCCCAGCAGAAAAACAACCGCCTCTGCGTCACGGAAATTTTCGGTTTCAAGCTGTTTCCAGAATCCCAGAAGCACCGCATCTCCGGGAATCTGATTCCGACCGCCGCATTCGGCAAGATTGTCAATATATTCCCTGTAAAAGACATTTTCAGGCTTTTCTTCATACTGTGCAACAAGCTTTTGATAGGATTCCCAGCTCATGAGAATGCGGTTGTCTGTATCTCTTTCTATCTTCCGTCTTGGGATATAGCCCTTGTATGTATTGAGCAGGTCATTCAGTGCAAGATGTCTTACATTTTCCTGCCGGCGACACGGGAATTTCTCCACTCCCCGCATTTTACACAGTTTGCCGAGAAAAACATTCATGCTGTCCAATGACTGCTGAGCCTTTTCGGCGAGGGCATAATAGAAACTGTCCCGGGGATAGTCTTCATAACTGCATTCCCAGTCAAATACCGGACAATCCACATTTCCGGATTTTCGGGCATCTTTCCGGCTGATAAAGCAAAAGCCGTTTTTGTACAGAGTATTCCGGGCGATACTGTGCATAAGGGTAATACGGAGCCTGGCCCGTGAATTGAAGCTGTCAAAGCAGTCCGGCACAAGCTGATGCAGCAGCAGTATGAGAGCGGCGGCAAGCTGATAGCAGTTTTCGGGCTGTTCTTCCAAAGTCGGCGGAACAGGTTTCCCGTCTGTTTCAAACATTTCATCAGGCAGGACCACTGCCGCCTTTTTATTGAACATGACACCGTAAGCCAGCTCGAGAAGCTTGGCGAACTTCCGGGTATCTGAGGCGGCATTCAGTCTGCAGTATTTCAGAAGACCGGCATAGTCATACCGTACCCTGTCTATTTCCGGTATGTCTTTTTTACCCAGAGGCTCATCAAGACTCCTGGAACAATCGTAATAGCACGGCAGAACATAGCGGACATAATCATATGGATCCCCGATATTTGAAACCGAGGGGACAAAGATATGATAAAGGGTGTTGTATCTTGCATTGTAGGCACCCTGATCAATCTTTATCGCTCCGATATAGCAGACACCTTTGCAGGCACTGATATATTCTGTATATTCCGTAACAAGATGATTGTCAAATTCTCTCGGTCTTTTGGTGATATTTTTCAGCATAATATCCTGTTTTCCGGAACAGTTGTGGACATTCAGACCGTCCCTGTCCATTATTCCGTAATAGTAGCCCTGATCAAACATATCATTACTCCTGTTCATTCAGCAAGCCCAGATTCTTCAGTTCTTTGATAAGGCATCTCACAAAAGGTTCTGTAATCCTCACGGGAGCAAACTCACATTCCCTGCCGTCAGTTCTCTCATTCGGTGGGAGTTTTCTGGCAACACTCACGCAATGCCATGACTTTGAAACATTTTCCCCGCCGATGTTTCTGAAATCTCTCATATGGGCATCAGCGGAGCTGAACACTACTTTTTCAAAAAATTCGCTGACCACTGCGTCAACAAGCTTCCAGCCGTTCGTATAAAGCACGCTTGATTTCACGCCGGGCTTCAGAAGTTCGTCCATCTCCTTTACTTCCGACCAGTCATCTCTGTAACTGTCCAGTTCATCGCTTTTTACGATTGTATATGCAATATGCTGAAGTGAATCATTGCCGGGGGCAATATTGTTGCAGATACCGATCAGCATCCGGTGTATATCCACTATTTTTCTGTTCTTTTCTTCATCATTTTTTATAACTGCGTCTGCTTTTATGATTTCTCCCCTGTGTTCCTGCTGAAATTTTCCCTGTTCGTCAAAAGACTTGATAAGCGACGGCTCAAATTTTTTGTCAGGCTCGAATCTGTAACGAATCCCTGCCATTTGTTTGGGTTCAACGAGATAGATAAAAGACTGCATGGAATTAAGAAACTTCAGAAGAGATTTTTTCGGTACCGCCTCTTCCGTCATATCGGCATCGGGATTGAAAGGTTCTCCCTTACAGTCAAAGATGCCTACAACAATCTGGTTGGTAACCTTGAAACCTTCATGCTTTAGTAAAGTGATGAGGACAGGAGGCATGACGCTTTCCGTAGGCTTCGGATACGTACCTTCTTGTCGCAGTCTTTTATAGTTTTTGTATCTCGTTTCCTGTATTTTGAAACGGCTTTTCTCCTCCTCAATGGAAGAAACAACGCTCCATTTTGAAATACCTCCCAGACCATCAACAAGTTCTTTGAATACAGGATCCAGGAGAGATGTCATATAGGTTGTTTTCCCGGCGGACGTTGAGCCGATGAGAGCAATGGGGATATAGGCATATACAGCACTGCTGAACCAGTTGTCCGGCAGAAGTGTACGGCATATGGGACAGCATGGTCTTATGCTGAAAATCACCTCATAATTCATTGTGCTTATGATGTTGTATGAATATGTGCGGCTGCCATCGAATCCTTTGACACATATTTCTTCATATTCATAATCGTCGCTTTTATCAATACACTCAAAAATGAGGCTTATTTCTCCACATTTGCTTCTGTCAAGATTTTTCAGACCTTTGAGAGCGTATTTGGAAGTGCCGTCTGCTGTTCCGGTGTCAGGCACATACAAACGGTTGCATTTGTCCCCGGCAGGATACAGCAGAAAACGGTCGGCGGTACTGCCCTCAATTCCGTGCCATGTTCTCTCATATACCTCATCACTCACAGGCATAAATCCTATATCGCTGAGGTCCATTTCATCCAGAAAATCCGCCAACGTCATATCACCCATTTCAAACACTTCATAAACCAGTAAATCTTTCAGGTCAGGCTCACTGTCCGATTTGTCTAATTTCATTTTTTTGTTCATATCGTGGAATTTGAACGGACAGATATATTTGAATTTTTGTTTGTCTTTTTCTTCCGTTACAGTCTGCGGCAGAAGCGGGTGCCGGCACCTTTCGCATTCGGTGGCGTCTTTACTGTTCGGTGCATTGCAGTAACTGCATATCTTGGTTTTTGCATTGTCGCTCATTTTTATTTTCTCTCCTTAATTCAGTGTTATTTCCATATCAGGCCAATCGAGCGTTTGTCCGTAACACAGAGTTTCTGTTTCACCGTTCCTTTTTACATAAACGACAAACTCACCATTCTCACGCCCCGCACAGAAGCTTATTGACGTATCCGGTCTGATATTGTCCGGCAAATCACGCACCTTACAGCCTGACATCGTTTCAAAATCCCCCAGAGATCTGCTCCCCGAAAGGGATTCCATTAGACCATAGGACATCTTTGTAGCCTTGTTTCTCACTCTTATGGAGTACGGTACAGACACCTCATCTGTGTATTCTGTTTCTTTGTACCCGGACACACCGAAACCGTCATCGGACTTTATTTTATCATTGCGGAAAACTTCTCCGGTTATTTCGGATTTGTTCCCCTCAAGGATAAATTCCGAGAATATTTCTTCAATGATATTGACTATATTCTGTTCCGCTGGATCATGCTGTGCAAGTATTTCTTTGACAATCCTGCGTATTTCCAGTCCTTTTTTGCTGTGCAGAACCGATTTGACTGCGGATACTGCGATTTGATCTTTTTGGGATTCTTGCCCGTCCGTTTCGGAAATACGCTCATTGAAATTCTCAATTACCTCAGCTTTTATTTCCGCATAGACAATCTTCTCAAATACCGGTTCAACGGCAAAGGCTATTTTTTGTCTTTTTCTGTCGCTGGTGATACCGTCAAGCCCCTTTTCGACAGCTGTCACAATCTCAGATTTATTAGAATTTTGACGCATCCTGTACCACAGGAATATAGCAATGCCCAGCCCGGCAAGCAGCAGAACCACGAGCCAAAGCGAATTTTTATCTCCCATTTTTTTAATATTCCCTTCTATATCCAATTTTGTTTTCAGACCGCTTTCATCTTCGAGTTCGACAAAGCCATTGATAACGCCGTCATTGTCGGCTTCTATGATAAGTCTGCCGCTTTCGGTGTATGCGGTAAAGTGATTGTTATTGCTGTAGCTGTGCTTATCTGACACTTTCATTTCCTCAAGGGAGGAATCAATATCGCTGATATATTCTTCAAGCGGTATGGAGAAAAGGAATTTTGAACGGGAGTCCCTCTGTATTTTTTCGGCAGTGATGGTATTGCTGCTGTATTTTTTAATCGTCGAGGGGGGATGAGGAGCAATCCTCACTCCCGTATCAAAGCAGTAGCCGATATGGATATTTTCGCCGAAGGACACATCCACACAGACACTTATTTCACCGAAATCATCAAGCGAAAAGGGCTCGCTGATACAGAAATCTCCGTCTTTTTCACTGACAGGGATTACTTTCGGAGCAGAGCTCCCGCTGTTTTTGATTTCCGCCCGGGCAGTCACAACGGCGTTGGAGTCTATCTTTATGACTCGGTCGTTGCCGTCGAAAAACCATATTTTCAGCCTGGCATCATGCCCTCTCAGCACTTCTGCCTGTTCGACAGGCTCAATGGAAACATCAGCCCGCAGACGGGTATAATATGCCAGCATAACAGTCGCATCGCTGAGATTTCCGGGATTTTCCGCTGATACTTTCAGGAAATATTCACTTTTTCCCGGATTCCATACAGTTGTAAAAGAGCAGTGGTCAAATTCCCGCCATTTATCTGCCCCGATTTCCTGCATGGAGGGATCTGTTCCTCCGGAGAGTCTGGCAGAAATGCCGTTTCCCCTTATGTACAGCTGAAATTTATCCACTGCCAGTTCCGGAATGGAAAAAGAATAGGAGCCGTCAGAATCAAGTTCAATTTTTTCATATCTGACATCTCCTCTGAGTCCGAAGAACTTTTCAGCGAATTTGTCATAGAGTTCACCGAGATTATCCGGATTTACGGAAGTGAACCTGTTATCATAGAGGTGTGTATCCTTCTGATAATTGACCAGCCGTCTGAGCTGTTCATCGCTGTCGCTGTTAACCGAGATGCAGTGGAGTTCAATATCTTTTTTCAGGAGCTGTGAAACAGCTTCAGAGGCATCGTCATCTACGCCGTCAGAAAAAAGGACAATTACTTTCCGCCTGGCAGAATCCTTGTCAAAAAGTTTCATTGCACCGGCGAGCCCTTCGCTGACATTGGTATTGATATTTGTCGGATAAGCGTCTGTCACGTCCAGATACTTTCCGCAGACATCATGATATTGTTTTTCACTTGTTACATACTGCAAAGAGTAGCGTTTATAGACGTGATCGGCAAAATAGACAAAACCGATACGGGCATCAGAACCGACAATGATATTGACAGCCGCCCTCATGGCATCATTTCTCAAAGACAAGGGATCGTCTTTCTGACGGCTGAAGTGATTTTCCCACATGGTCCGGCTGTTGTCCATCAAAAGCACAATATCCATTCCTTCCGGAGAATACGACGAATTTTCCCTGGGCACGGCAGCACGGACAAAATGAACGTTTCCGAACAGTATTGCTATGACACACAAAAAATGCGGAACAAAAAAGAGTTTTGTTTTTTTCAGCATAATGTTTTTTCCCTCCTTTATAGAGCTATGATACAAAAAAAATGCGTATATGTCAATACTTATGTGAAATATTCAGAAATGAGGGAGATTTTTTTCAGTCCCTAAACACAAAGCAGTCATTTCAATCATAGTTATCATCAAAAGGTATGAAACGGACATCGACTGGTGGAAGATTTCTTTAAAAAAGCCCTTGAAATACACGTTTT
>DBXL01000163.1:0-2076 GCA_002309275.1 Ruminococcaceae bacterium UBA1213
TATTTGTACAATTTCACGAAAAATTTCAAATTTGCTCATTTATAGATTTGTATCAATTTTACTGTATTTTCACATAAATGTCAATTCTTTTTGAAATAAATGACAGATTTTTGCATTTGTATCAAAGCAGGTGAAATGTGAATATAATAATATTCAGGAGAGTGATAGATATGTGCGGAATAGCAGGCTGGTTTGATAAGAATGTGAATTTCACGGATAAAGAGAAAATTATCAATGATATGTCAAAGACACTTGCAAGGCGTGGACCTGATGACAGCGGAGTTTATATAAAACCGCCTGTATGTCTTATCCATAGGCGACTTGCGGTAATAGACGTTGCAAACGGCAGACAGCCTATGACAAAAAAGCATAAGGAAAAAATATGTACAATAGCCTACAATGGAGAGTTATATAACACGGCTGAAATAAGAGAAGAACTGATTTCACACGGATATAAATTTTTTACAAAAAGCGATACAGAAGTAGTTTTATCTTCATATATGGAATGGGGTGAAAAATGCGTTGACAAACTCAACGGCATATTTGCTTTTGGAGTGTATGATGAAAGTGAAAAGAAATTATTTCTTGCCCGTGACAGAATAGGCGTAAAACCGCTGTTTTTTTATGAGTATGAAAGCGGTCTGCTTTTCGGTTCGGAGATAAAAACACTGCTTGCCAATCCGCTTGTAAAGCCTGTTGTTGATGAACAGGGATTGACGGAGTTATTTTTCATGCTTCCCGGCAGAACGCTCGGACAGGGCATTTTTAAAGGCATAAAGGAAATTTTACCGGGAGAATGTGCCGTTTATGACGGTGAAAGACTTATCAAAAAGAGATATTTCACCTTGAAAGCAAAGGAACATACATCAGACGTGAATAAAAGCATGACGGAAGTAAGAGAACTTTTGACAGATGCAGTGGAAAGGCAGTTAATTTCAGATGTACCGTTGTGTTGTTTTCTGTCAGGGGGACTTGATTCAAGTATCATTTCATATATAGCGTCAGAGTACAATAAAAAGCACGGTTTGCCCCAAATAGACACCTATTCGGTTGACTACACGGACAATGCGAAGTATTTTCAGAAAAGTCTGTTTCAGCCGACACCCGACAGCGAATTTATAGATATAATGGTAAATCATATTAATTCCAATCACCATAATGTTGTGATAGATAACAGGGATTTGTTTTATGCCCTTGAAAAAGCGGTTGACGCAAGGGATATTCCCGCTATGGCAGATGTTGACAGTTCACTGTTGCTTTTTTGCGGAAAGATAAAGGAAGATTTCACAGTGGGACTTTCGGGAGAATGTGCAGATGAATTGTTTGGGGGATACCCTTGGTATTTTAATAAAGAGATATTGTTTGAAGAATGTTTTCCTTGGGCGAGGTCGCTGGACATAAGGCGGTCAGTTTTGAAAAAGGGATTTTTGCCGAAAGGCGAGGAGTATGTGAAAGAGAAATATACCGATACTTGTAAAAATACAGATAAACTGCCGACAGATACAAAGCTTGAAGCACGAATGAGAGAGATGTTTTGTTTAAATTTTTATTGGTTCATGCAAAATCTGCTTGACAGGAAAGACAGGACAAGTATGTATAACGGTCTTGAAGTGAGAGTGCCGTTTTGTGATTACAGGATAGCGGAATATGCCTATAATTTGCCGTGGGAGATAAAGGCATTAAATGGCAGGGAAAAGGGAATTGTCCGTGAGGCTTTCAGGGGATACCTGCCCGACAGTATCATTGACAGAAAGAAAAGCCCCTACCCGAAAACACACAATCCGATATATTTCAAATTGTGTGCAGACAGGGTGAAAGAGATACTGAAAGATAAAAATTCGCCGTTAAGTGAAATTCTTGATAAAGAGGGCGTACAGGCAATAATAGATTATCCTGAGAAAATATCATCTCCATGGTACGGGCAGTTGATGAAAGCACCGCAGATTTTGGCATATATCATACAGCTTGATTACTTTTTCAGAAAAAATAATGTAATAATAGATTTGACTTAATATGATAAGATGTGATATAATAAGCGGAGTTTGATTGATAAGGGGATATTGAGATGATATATAA
>DBXL01000163.1:2119-7462 GCA_002309275.1 Ruminococcaceae bacterium UBA1213
AAAGCCCGACAGTGCAGATATACTTGTAAAATTTGAGGGGCTGAATATAGGCGGCTCTATAAAGACAAGAACGGCTTACAATATGATAATCAATGCCGAAAAAGAGGGCAAAATAAAGCCTGATACTATCATAGTCGAGCCAACGAGCGGTAATCAGGGAATAGGGCTTGCGTTGGTAGGTGCTGTAAAGGGCTATGAAACAATAATCATAATGCCCGACTCCGTTAGTGAAGAAAGAAGAAAGTTAGTTGAGCATTACGGTGCAAAGGTAATTTTGATACATGATGACGGAGATATAGGAAAGTGCATACAGAAGTGCTTGGACACGGCACTTGAAATGCAAAAGAATGATGAAAGGGTATTTGTGCCGCAGCAGTTTGAAAACGAGAATAACACCTATGCACATAAATATTATACGGCATTGGAGATACTCGAACAGACCGCCTGCAAAATAGATGGATTTTGTTCTGGCATAGGCACAGGCGGAACGATTACAGGCATAGGCGAAACGCTTAAAAAACAATATCCCGATATAGAGATATGGGCGGTAGAGCCTGAACACGCTGCAATTCTGGCAGGCGGTACAGTTGGTACACATCTGCAAATGGGTATCGGTGACGGCATTATTCCGACGATTTTAAACAGGAATATATATAATCATATTCATATCGTGACAGATGAAGACGCCATAAAAACGGCGAAACAGTTAGCTGAATTAGAGGGCATTATGTGCGGCATATCAAGCGGTACAAACGTAGCGGCAGCAATAAAATTGGCTGAAAAGCTTGGAAAAGGCAAAACTGTTGTAACGATTTTACCCGACACCGCAGAAAGATATTTTTCAACACCGCTTTTCAATTAGCAATGAGCAATGAGCAATGTGCAATTATCTTTCTATTGCACATTGTTTTTTTGCTCAAAATTGAAAAAAATACTTGACAAATCTGTTTGATTGTAATATAATACATTGATGTAGGGTTCAAGAAAGTTGAATATGGTTATTTCGGGATGTGGCTCAGTTTGGTAGAGCGTTGCGTTCGGGACGCAAAGGTCGCAGGTTCAAATCCTGTCATCCCGACTTTTTTATCGGGGTGTAGCGCAGTTGGTAGCGCGCCTGCTTTGGGAGCAGGATGTCGGGGGTTCAAGTCCCTTCACTCCGATTTTTTTGTTATCCAAAAATAGAAATGTGGGTGATTTTTCTGAATTTTTTTGAACATCTGGACAAGGAATTTGCCAAGTCCAAGGAAGCTTTTTTATACACGATAAAGAGGCTGCCTGAATCAAAAATAATAGTTGTCAATGTAGGTCTGAGCAGCCTTATGTATGACACGGGACTGTTTAACATAAGAAATTTGAGAAACTTTATTGCTGACATAGCGGAGCTTATCAATTCAGATTCCAAAAAACGTGTAGTTATTGTTGTTTCGGATTCTATCAGGAATACCAGACAACAATATTTTGCTTTACAAGGCATGAAACGTGGCAGAAAGGATTTTGACCTGAAAAATTCAAAGGAACATGAAAGTATCATGGAAACTCTCACAGCGGATTCCAGAGTCTATTCTGCATTGGTATCGGTTGTGCATAGTGATATAGTGAACTTGTTTTATGACGGATTTTTGAATTATAATTTAAAGACCATAGGGTTTTCCATTTCGTCAAGCGGTGCAGACGTTGCAGGCGAGCTGAAAAGGGTTTTGAAGTCCATAGAGAATGTTGCATTCAAGCAAATGGACGACAGTACAAAAATTGATGCAATAAAAGATATTATCCATTCCAACAGGAATGTCACCCAGACAAAAGGGTTTAAAGTTGTCACGCAGAAAACTTCTGATACAATCAAAGGATTGTTCAAAGCCTATCCGAGAACCATTCCAATCATCATGGAGGAACTGCCGCAGAACTCTCTTTCTGATGAAGACAGTTTTGCTGCAAAGATAGCTTGTGCAATCAATGCAGATGTGATGGTGTCGATTTCAAGAAAGGGTATGCTTTATACAGTTGATCCGCTTGAAAACGGAAAGGCACTGCCTTTTTACTGCTATGATACAAGCAGGACTGCACCTTTTTCGGAGTCAAGGAAAAAAGATTTGGCACAGAAACTGAATGCTGCAAAGGCTGTGAACTGTCACAGCAGACCAATTCCCATGCTTTTGACGGCTTATAATTTTCCATATACTGTAAGCAATATGTTTTCAGGTGATAAAATTGATGATATATGTGCTCATGGAGAACTGCCGTATTTTACGACTTTTATTAATACAAGCAAGATAATGCGTTTTTCAAGTGATATATCTATTCCGATAGACAGAAGGCATATTGCAGGTACGATTGTTGTAGATAGGAAAGCGGCACAGGCTCTGAGAAATACAAGCAGTCTTTTGTCAGTGGGAATACTGGCTGTCAACGGCAATTTTGAAAAGAAAACAACGGTTGCGATAGTTGATGAAAACGGCAGTGAGATAGGTAAGGGAGTTACTGATTTCAGCAGTAAGGAACTGTTGCAGGCACTGGAAACACGTTCTTCAATAACGGTCATCAACCGCACAAAGATGAGAATAAATTGATATGGATATGAAAAGAATTGTTATAAAAATAGGCACGTCATCACTTACATACAGTTCGGGACAGCTCAATTACAGACATATCGAAAATATGACGAATGTAATATGTGATATAAAGAATATGGGACATGAAATAGTGCTTGTATCATCGGGAGCGTCGGGTGTCGGCATGGGAAAGCTTGAGCTGAACAGAAAGCCTGATGAATCTGCCAAAAGACGTGCATTGGCGGCATCGGGGCAGAGCGGATTAATGGCGATGTATGAGAGCTTTTTTGGCAGGTACCATTGTAAAGTAGCCCAGATTTTGCTGACAAAATCCGTTATGACGGACAAGGACAAAGCAGAAAGTATCACCCGTTCATTTGAGGAGATGTTCAATTACGGAGTATTGCCGATAGTGAATGAGAATGATGTCATAGCGTCTGACAATAAAAATTCAGGTGATATGTTTGGTGATAATGATACGCTTTCAGCAAGTGTTGCGGCATTTATAAAGGCAGATGTGCTTGTGATATGGTCGGACATAGACGGACTTTATACAAAAAATCCCCGTTCCAATCCCGATGCGGAGTTTATACCCGTTGTGCATGGAGTGACGGAGGAGATATATAAAATGGCAGGCGGTGCAGGCAGTAAAGTCGGCACAGGCGGTATGTTGACAAAGCTCAATGCCGCTGTAATAGCGAATAATGCAGGCGTTGATATGATTATTGCAAACAGCAGTAAGCCGGAGTTATTGTATGACTTGGCAGAGGGGAAGCCTGTCGGCACTTTATTCAAAGCGTAATTTTTGGAAAGGAAGTTTATTTATGAAGATTTCAGCAATGTTGGGACAGCGTTTCAAAGAAACGCCGGCAGAATGTAAAATAGACAGCCATATATTTATGATTCGTGGCGGATATATGAAAAGAGTGGGCGAGGGCATATATTCCCTTTTGCCGCCGGGATTGAGAATCGTAAAGAAAATTGAAAATATCATTCGTGAAGAGATGAATAAGATTGACGGACAGGAAGTTTTAATGCCTGTAACCATGCCTGCAACTCTTTGGAGAGAGTCAGGCAGATTTGAGAGTGTCGGTTCTGAGCTGCTGAGATTCAAGGACAGAGGCGGCGTTGACATGGTGCTTGGTATGACGCATGAGGAAGCAGTTGTACATCTTGCAAGACATACAGCGGAATCTTATATGAATTATCCTTTCATGGTATATCAGATACAGACAAAATTCCGTGATGAACCCCGTTCAAGAGGCGGTCTTATCAGAGTAAGAGAGTTTACCATGAAAGATGCCTATTCTTTCCATACATCACAGGAGGATTTGGAAGTATATTATAAAAAGTGTCATAAGGCGTATGAAAGAATATTTGCCCGTGCAGGCGTGCCTGAGGTTATTTCTGTACAGTCAGACAGCGGCATGATGGGCGGTAAGATTGCACATGAATTCATGCTTATTACTGACATTGGAGAAGACAGGCTTGTTGTATGTGATGAATGCGATTTCCGTTCTAACATGGAGGTTGCGGAGTGTATCGTTGAAGATGTTGAAAGTGAAGTAAAAGAGCTTGAATGCGTGGAAACACCCCATTGCAAGACAATAGAGGATTTGTGCGAATTCCTTTCAATAAAGCCTGAACAGACCTGCAAAGCAGTCATGTTCCTGAAGAAGAATTCTCTTGAGCCTGTTGTTGTATTTGTAAGGGGAGATTTGGAAGTAAATGAAACAAAAGTGCAGAATTATCTGCATGAAGAAATTATTCCTGATGATAACAGCACGGATACAGGCATTTGCTATGGCTTTGTAGGTGCATTGAATTTGACTTTCAAGAAAAATGGTACAGTTTTGTTTGATAATTCTTTGAAAGGCATGAAAAGTATGGTATGCGGTGCCAATAAAGAGAATTATCACTATACAGGCGTTAATCTGGAAAGAGATTTGAAAGAGCCTGTTGAATACAATGATTTTGCAAAAGCGTATCAGGGCGGAATATGTCCATGTTGTGGAAAGAAGACAATAAGCCTTTGCAGAGGAATAGAAGTAGGAAATATATTCCAGCTTGGCACGAAATACACAAAGGCAATGGAAATGCAGTATATCGACAAAGACGGAAAGCCGCAATATCCCATTATGGGCTGTTATGGAATAGGAGTAGGCAGACTGGCAGCATCTGTATGTGAAGCAAAGCATGATGATAATGGACCGATATGGCCTATGTCAATCGCACCGTGGCAGGTGCATATGTGTGCCATAAGACCTGATAATGAAGAAGTGGCAAAAGTTTCAAACGGTCTTTATGATACATTGCAGGATATGGGCATAGAAGTCATTTTTGACGACAGAAAAGTAAGTGCAGGTGTCATGTTTGCAGATGCTGATTTGTTGGGAGTGCCTGTAAGAGTTGTAATAAGCCCCAAAACAATAGCAAGGGGAGTTGTGGAAGTTTCATTCCGTGACAAGTCTTTCAAGGGTGATATAAGCCTTGAAAATGCGGCTGACGAGATAAAGAAGATAGTAAAAGAACAGCTTGCAAAGTTTGATATATAAAAAATATGCCTGTCCGTCTGAGAGAGCGGACAGGCTTTTTTATATCAGTTTTTCCAGAATTCATGTACAGAATTCAAGACTTCTTCAACGGTGATGTTGAGTCCGTCATCAGCATTTGTAATGAAGATTTCTGCACAGAATACGGCATTCGGGTTTTCTATATTCAGGCGGATAATATTGGTCTGGTCGAGATTGGCAAATTCATCTTTGGTATAGCGGGAAATTTCAAGGAGTTTGTC
>DBXL01000163.1:7550-11778 GCA_002309275.1 Ruminococcaceae bacterium UBA1213
ATATAATATCTGTCGTTGTAGTTGATGACGGTATTGATTTTTGTGCCGAGAGCCTTGTTATAGACAGAATACTGTTTCCATGCAGTGATACTGCATATATTCAGGGAAGTATTTTCGGTTGGTGCAGGCAGAGGAGTGACAACAGGCGTTTCTATAATAGAATCGCCGTCAGCGTCACGGGAATAAATGGTATCTTTTCTTGCAGTGGGATTGGAGAAAGTGCCGTTTTCATTTTCAGTGACAAGGGGATTTAAAAAAGTATTGGAGTTTTCGTCAAAGAATATGATTTGAGAAGAAAGGATACCGCCATTTTTTTCACCGTCAATGACAACGCCTTTTTGATTTTGTGCAATAGTGCCGAAGGTGATATTGGCAAAATTGATTGTTTCGGGATCAAGTTCAACGGCATATCTTGCAACAGGTTTTTTTTCTGTTTCGGAGTATTGCAGGACTTTGAAATTGGAGGGATTTTTCTGAGTGGAGAGGGATAAAAGGACTATATCGCTCACATCATCGCCTGTGACATCTTCAATAAGCATTTCATCATAAGTATCTTCCAAAGCGATTTCATAGGCGGTATCTGAAACAGAGTAGGCACTCAGAGTTTTTTGGGCATTGTTGTAGCTTGTCCAGCCGATGATAATTTCATCGGTGCCGTCATTGTTGAGGTCACGGAACATGACACGATCTACACCTGTGCCGGCATTGGCAAAATTTCCTATACACTGCCATTTATTATCAATGAATGCAATAATGCAGACATTGATTTTGGAATCATTGTCGGGGGAGTAGAGGGCAAGGGCGAATTCATTGACAGCTTTTTCGGTTTTCATGGTGATGGCGGAACGGTATTCACCTGTTTGAGGGTATTTGAAAGTATATTTTCCGCCTGCCTGCTGGGAGATGATATTTTGAATTTCCGCTTTATCGCCTGTTGCACGGGGAGGGCGAAGCATGGTATTGCCGTCAAGAACGGCTGAACATCCGCTCAATGCAAGCATTACCGCAAGGCATACAAGAAAAAAATATTTTTTGGGTTTCATTTCAGTTCCTCCATAACGGCAATCAGGAATTTTATTTTAATTCCCTCATCTGAAAACATTTTTTCATGTTCGGTCATGATGTTGGGTTCATATCCCGAATTATGCAGGTCGTATGTGATGTATTTAATAGAAAATCCGCATTCTTTGAAGTAGTCAAGACTTTCTGCAAAAAGTTCATCATCATCTGTTTTAAAATGTATTTCAGAGCCGAGTTTAAGGAATTTCCTGTAATTCATAAGCTGACGGGTATGTGTGAGCCGTCTTTTTTTATGCTTGGAGCGTGGCCACGGATTGCAGAAATTAATATAAATTCTGTCGGTTCTGTCGTTTTCATCAAGCATTAAATCAATTCTTTCAATATTGTGAGCCGTTAATAAAACATTATCTGTCGGAAGATTTTTTTCGCTGTAAACTCTTTCAACATTTCTTTTGGCAAGTCCGAGCATTTCATATTTGATGTCAACGGCAAGCCAGTTTATATCTTGATTGACAGCGGAAGCCTGTGAAATAAAACCGCCCTTTCCACAGCCGAGTTCTATATAGAAAGGCTGATTTTTTTGAAACTGTTCAAGCCAGTGTCCTTTTATTTCATCGGGATTTTTTATAAAAAATGTGCTTGCATAAAGTTCGGGTTTAGCCCATGGTTTATGTCTTATTCTCATATTATCAGCGTCCTTTAAAATTTTTTGGTACAGAGTAATTATATCAAAAAGCAGTTGATATTACAAGGTTTTCGTGATAAAATTAGTGTGTATAAAAAATGAAAGGATTGGTTATATGAAAAATATACTTGTAGCCGAAGACGAAACGGCGATAAGGGAATTTGTGGTAATAAATTTGATAAGGGCAGGCTACAACGTGACGGAAGCGGAGAATGGTGCAGTAGCTGTGCAGAAGTATGACGAGGCAAACGGAGATTTTGATATAGCAATATTAGATGTAATGATGCCTGAGATGGACGGCTTGCAGGTATGCAAGACTCTGAGAAAGAAAAACGGCGGTCTTGGAATTATCATGCTGTCTGCAAAAACACAGGAAATGGATAAAGTATCGGCTTTGATGAACGGTGCAGACGACTATGTGACAAAGCCATTCAGTCCAACGGAATTAGTGGCGAGGGTTGATGCCCTTTACAGAAGAATCGCCATAGCAGAAATGCGTTCTGAAAATAACTTTAAAGAGGAGATACGTTCAGGCGATTTTGTATTGAATTTAAAGAATCACTCTCTGATGAAAAAGGGAAAGCTGATAGAACTCACACAGGTGGAGTTTCAGATAATGGAATATTTCTTTTCCAATCCGAAGTCAGCCCTTGACAGAGGGGACATTTTAAAAAAGGTCTGGGGAACGGCTTATGTAGGTGAAGAAAAGATTGTTGACGTAAATATCAGACGTTTGAGAATGAAAATAGAGGATAATCCATCATCACCTAAATATATAACAACTGTATGGGGACTTGGCTATAAATGGGAAGCTGATTGATACAGGGGGCTGAATAGATGAAAGGTATCACTAAAAGGTGGGTAATCAATACATTTGGAGTCATTCTGATAATACTGTTTATAGTGATAGCAGTTTTTGCGGTAGTCGTTCAGGGATTTTACTATAACAACGTCTATCAGATTTTAAACGGACGTTCAACAGAGCTTGTGAATATTTTCAATACATCTTCGGATTTCACGGAAACGGCAAGGGATTATGTGGAAAATTTTCCGGATAAAGAGTATATGGAAATCATGGTAATCAACAGCAATGGAAATGTTATTATCACATCAACGGGATTTGCCCCCGATAATAATCAGAAAATGCCGGACTATGACCTTGCATTGAAAGGCAGGGAAAATTTTGGTGACTGGCATGGCAGTCTGAGTTCAGGTGAAAATGTCATGGCGGTGACAAGGGTTATTTCTGATAAAAATAATATTCCGACAGGTGCAATAAGATATGTGGTATCGCTTGAAGAAGCCGACAGGAAAATTTTTATATCTATCTGCATGATGTGCCTTGTAGGCTTGATAACGCTGTTTTTTATATGCGTTTCAAGCACATATTTTCTGCGTTCCATAGTTAAGCCGGTTCAGGAGATAAGTGCGACGGCGAAAAAAATTGCACAAGGCGACTTCAATGCAAGGATAAATAAATTTTATGATGACGAAATAGGCGATTTGTGTGATACGATAAATTACATGGCAGGCGAGCTGGGTACGGCTGACAAACTCAAAAATGATTTTATTTCATCTGTATCGCATGAACTGAGAACGCCTTTGACGGCTATCAAAGGCTGGGCGGAAACCATGCAGTTTGACGGGTGCAGGGACAGAAAAACGGTTGAAAAGGGCATTTCTATTATCGTAAAAGAGGCGGAGCGTCTGAACGGTATAGTTGAAGAAGTGCTTGATTTTTCGAGGATACAGCAGGATAGAATGGTGCTTATCATGGATAAGCTGGATATATTGGCGGAGCTTGATGAATCTGTATATATGTTAAGGGAGCGTGCCAATGCGGAAAACAAGCATATTGTATATGATGAGCCTGAAATTATACCGATAGTTCTGGGCGACAGAAACAGATTAAGACAGGTATTCATCAATATCATAGACAATGCATTGAAATACTCCGATACAGACGGAGTTGTGACGATAAATGCAGATGAAGTTGATAAAACGGTTATTATAACAATAGCCGATAACGGTTGTGGCATACCGGCGGAACATTTGCCGAAGATAAAGCAGAAATTTTATAAAGCGAATCAGACGGTAAGGGGTTCGGGCATAGGACTTGCTGTTGCAGATGAAATTGTGAAGCTGCATAAAGGCACTCTTGACATAGACAGTACAGAGGGTGTCGGCACGACTGTGACAATAAAAATACCCGTGCTTGAAGAGGAAAAAACCGAAGAAACGAATGAGAGTGGAGAGTGAAGAGTTGAGAGTGGGCGAAAAGGCGGAACAGGGCAAAGGCAACTCCACTCTTCACTCTCCACACTCCACACTATATGAAAGGGGCAGTTTTGTGAAAAGGGAAGAAGTAAAGAGAATTACGTCGATAGGCGGGCAGGCTTTAATGGAAGGTATTATGATGAGAGGACCGTTGAAGTCAACTATCGGTGTAAGAAAAAGTGACGGCAGTATTGAATTGGAGGAGATAAAGCCTCTTGACTTGGTAAAAAAATATAAAATACTGCG
>DBXL01000163.1:11836-18857 GCA_002309275.1 Ruminococcaceae bacterium UBA1213
GACAAGGCGATGGAGGGTGAGGAAATTTCCGAAGAAGAAATGACAAAATTTGATAAATGGCTTGATAAGCATTTCGGCGATAAAATGGTAAATGTCATTATGACAATATCCATGGTTATTGCAATCGCATTTTGTATAGGAGTATTTTTCTTTGTACCGACATGGCTGTTTAATTTGCTTTCAGGGGCATTTCCGTTTTTGAGCGAACATATTATATGGCGTTCTGCGTTTGAGGGAATTATAAGGATAATTTTATTTTTGGCATACATGGCATTGTGTACGCTTCAAAAAGATGTGAAAAGGGTATTTCAGTATCACGGGGCAGAGCATAAAACGATATTCTGCTATGAAAAGGGATTGGAATTGACTGTCGAGAACGTCAGAAAGCAGATAAGATTTCACCCACGCTGCGGAACAAGCTTTATTGTTTTAATGCTCATCGTGGGAATTTTAATAGGCTTGTTTATCCCATTTACAGATGTGTGGCTTCGTTCCAGTATAAAAATACTGCTTTTGCCTGTGACAGTGGGAATAGGCTATGAATTGATAAAACTGTGTGCAAAGCATGATAATATTATTACAAGAATAATAGCCGCACCGGGAATATGGATGCAGCATTTGACGACAAAAGAGCCGGAAGATGACATGATAGAAGTTGCAATAGCAGCCATGAAAGATGTTATTCCCGAAAATGGAGAGGATATTATAAAATGACATATTCGGAGTTGTATTCTTATGCAAAGAGCCGTCTGACAGAGTATGAGGCTATGTGCATCATGGAGGATATTTTTGAATTTGACAGGTCAAAACTTGCCATTCACGGAAATGAAATTCCCGAAAATAAAAAGGATTTTTTAACGGCAGTTGAAAAGAGAGCCAAAGGGATTCCCCTGCAGTATGCAACGGGAAAAGCGTATTTCATGGGCAGGGAATATTTTGTAGGCGAGGGAGTTTTAATTCCCAGAGATGACACGGAAGTTGCTGTGAATGAGTGCATTGAATTTATGACGGGAAATGAAAGAGTGATAGACTTGTGTTCAGGCAGCGGTATTATTGCCGTCACTCTTGCAAAGGAATTTCCAAAAGCTGAAATATACGCAGTCGAGCTTGAAAACAAGGCTTTTGCATATCTTGAAAAGAACGTAAAATATCACCATGCAGATGTAAAATTAGTGCATGACAGTATTTTCAATGAAAATTGTGTGGAGGGCGAATTTGATATCATCATATCAAATCCGCCTTATATTTGCACAGATATAATACCTGATTTGCAGAGTGAAGTGCAGTATGAACCGAAAACAGCCCTTGACGGCGGAAATGACGGTTTGGATTTTTACAGATGTATCGCTGAAAAATGGGTGAAAAAACTCAGAAAAGGCGGAAAAATCATTCTTGAGATAGGTGAGGAACAGGCGAAAAGTGTTGGTGAATTGCTGAAAGTGCAGGAAATAACGCAAATTTCCGTTGTCAAGGATATTCAAAATTTGGATAGGGTAGTTTTTGGGACTGTGAGAAAATAAAATCTATTGAAAAAGTATTGAATGGTGTAGTATAATATATTTGCGATAAAACAGTAAAGGAGATATGGAAAATGGCGATTGATAAGCAGAAAGCATTGGAAACAGCGTTAAGTCAGATAGAAAAACAGTTTGGTAAAGGTGCAGTCATGCGTCTGGGACAGAATGCGGCAATGAAAGTTGACGCAATTCCGACAGGCTCACTTTCACTTGATATTGCATTAGGAATCGGCGGACTTCCGAAAGGACGTATTACGGAAATATATGGACCGGAATCATCAGGCAAAACAACACTTGCCCTGCATTGTATTGCAGAGGCTCAGAAAGCAGGCGGTATAGCGGCTTTCATAGACGTGGAACATGCACTTGATCCGGTATATGCGGCAGCTTTGGGAGTGGATATAGATGAACTTCTTGTTTCACAGCCCGATACAGGTGAAGATGCCCTTGAAATCACAGAGTCGCTTGTACGTTCAGGAGCGATTGATATAATTGTCATAGACTCAGTTGCGGCATTGGCACCGAAAGCCGAAATTGACGGTGAAATGGGAGCCTCACACGTCGGCTTGCAGGCACGTTTGATGTCACAGGCTTTGAGAAAGCTGGCAGGCTCTATCTCAAAATTGAATTGTGTAGCGATATTCATCAATCAGTTGCGTGAAAAAGTGGGCGTACTTTTCGGCAATCCCGAAACAACTCCGGGTGGACGTGCATTGAAATTTTATTCATCTGTAAGAATTGATATAAGAAAGATAGAAACGCTGAAAGCCGGCGGTGAAATAGTAGGTTCAAGGACTCGTGCAAAGGTCGTTAAAAATAAGATTGCCCCGCCTTTCAGAGAGGCAGAATTTGACATTATGTATGGTCAGGGCATTTCAAGAGTAGGTGAACTGCTTGATTTGGCGGTCAATGCAGATGTCATTAAAAAGAGCGGTGCATGGTTCTCCTATGACGGAAACAGAATTGCACAAGGTCGTGACAATGCAAAGAACTTTTTGAGGGATAACCCTGAAGTTGCACAAAAAGTAGAAGATGAACTCAAAGCAAGCTCAGATAAATTCAATTTCTCAAAGACAACAAAGGCACGAGCAAAAGCGCTTTCTGAAAAGACAGAAGAACAGATTGAAACAACAGTGGTTGAGGGTGTTTCTGTAAATGAAAGTTCCCGTACGGCAGATGTCAAAGTTGATGTTCTGGTAGAAGAATAATGATAATAACGTCAACAGAGGAACGAAAAAAAAGTTTAACTGCTTTGTATATAGACGGAGAATATGCAGTAAGTGTGGATACGATGACATTTCTTTCAACAGGGAAAAAAATCGGTTCAGAAATCACAGATGAAGAATTGTACGAGTTGATAGAAATGTCAAAGTTCAATCGTGCAAAGGAAAAAGCATTGTATCTGATAGAATACAGAAGCCGTACAAAAAAGGAATTGTACGATAAATTGATAGTGCTTTTTGGAGAGAGTGCATCTGAACGTGCAATAGAGCGTCTTGAAGAACTGGGCTTGGTAGATGATGAAAAGTATGCTCGTGAGTATGCGGAAGTTCTGCTTGATAAAAAGGGATTTTCCCGTCAAAGAACGGAATTTGAACTGATGAAAAAGGGCATTGACAAAGATGTTATTGAAGAAATTCTCGATGAATTGGAGCCTGAACCCGTTGAACAGATAAAGAAATTGCTGGAAACGAAATTTGCAAGGAGATTGTCAAATGAAAAAGACCTTGCCAAAACAGTGAATTCTCTCAAAGCAATGGGTTATAGATGGTCAGATATAAATGATGCAATGAATTCAGAGTGGGATTAAATTCTGCTCTGAATTTTTTGTTGTAATTTTTAGTAAAGTGTAATATAATAGGAGTGTATTTTGAAATCAGGGGGACAGATAAAAATGAATGAAAGAGTAGGAATGGTATGCTTAGGCTGTGCGAAAAACCGTGTTGACGGTGAAATGATGTTGTATAATCTGCGTGAGGCAGGTTATGAATTGGTTGCAGACGTGGCAAACAGCGAAGTGGCAATAGTGAATACTTGCGGATTTATAGAAGACGCTAAGCAGGAAAGCATAGATGAAATACTTGAGCTTGCTGAACTCAAAAAAGAGGGAAAAATAAAGGCGATTATCGTAACAGGCTGTCTTGCGGAGAGGTATCAGCAGGAAGTAATGAAAGAACTGTATGAAGTAGATGCGGTTATTGGCATAGGTGCGAATAAAAATATTGCGGAAGTTGTGAAAGAAGTGCTTGACGGCACTAAAAAAGAGAGCTTTCCCGATAAAGAGGAATTGCAGTTATGTGGAGGCAGAGTGAGGACTACACCGTTTTACTATGCATATTTAAAGATAGCGGAGGGCTGTGACAATAAATGTACATATTGTGCGATACCTATGATAAGGGGTAAATTCAGAAGTCGCCCTATGGAAGATATTTTGCAGGAGGCAAAGGAACTTTCTGAAAAAGGCGTTAAAGAGTTGATTTTAATTGCACAGGACACGAGTTATTACGGTGAAGATATTTACGGCAAGCCGTATTTATCAGAACTTTTGAAAGAACTGTGTAAAATTGAGAGCGTAAAATATCTGCGTGTTTTGTACTGCTATCCCGACAGAATGACAGATGAGTTAATAGACACTTTTGCAAGTGAAGAAAAAGTGCTGAAATACATTGATATACCGTTACAGCACTGCAACGGCAGGATATTGAAAATGATGAACCGTCACGGCGACAGGGAGAGTTTAACGGCATTGATAAATAAATTGCGTGAGAGAGTGCCGAATATCACAGTCAGAACAACATTTATGACAGGCTTTCCAAGTGAAACGGAAGAAGAATTTGCAGAGCTGTCGGAGTTTGTCAATGAGATGAGATTTGAAAGAATGGGTTGTTTTGCATACTCTGCGGAGGAGGACACGCCTGCGTCACGCATGAAAGAACAGCTTGACGAGGAAGTGAAAAAACACCGTCAGGAAATCATCATGGAACAACAGCAGGAAATCATGGCGGAGAATGCACAAAAAATGGTTGGAAAGACAATTAAAGTATTGTGTGAGGGCTTTGACAGGCTGGCAGAATGCTTTTTCGGAAGGAGTTCGGCAGACGCACCCGAAGTTGACGGAAAAGTATTTATCATAGCAGAGGATAAAAAGCCAAAAATAGGCGATATAGTGGAAGTGGAAGTAAGCGATACATTGGATTGTGATTTAGTGGGAATCATGCGTTGAAGAAAGGGATTAAAAATGAATTTGCCAAATAAATTGACGGTGTTGAGATTGATATTAGTACCGTTTTATGTATTTTTTCTGTTAATGCCGACAGTACCGCACCATTATTTGATAGCCCTGATTATATTTGCAGTCGCTTCATACACAGACCATCTTGACGGAAAAATTGCCCGCAAATACAACATGATAACGGATTTCGGAAAATTTGCCGATCCGCTGGCGGATAAAGTGATGATAGTATCGGCATTGGCTTGTTTTGTGGAATTGGGCTTGACGAGTGCAGTCGCATTGATAATTATACTTGCTCGTGAATTTACAGTTACATCAATAAGACTTGTTGCGTCGAGTCAGGGAAAAGTGGTTGCGGCAAATATCTGGGGCAAGGTCAAGACCGTTACACAGATAATTGCAGTATTTGTAATAATGCTTATGCAGTATTTAATTGAAATCAGTGTGATAGAAAATGCCTTGTGGGTGAAAATTATGTGTGACAGTTTCATGTGGCTGTCGGTATTCTTTACACTGCTGTCGGGAATTATTTATATTGTGCAGAATTTTGAATTTATCAGAAATGCAAAGTGATTTTCGGGAGAGATTTTATGGATTTTTTAATTGATAAGGTATCGTTGAACGGATTCTCAATGGAGTATCTGAAATTCGGAAACGGCAGAAAAAATCTTGTTATTCTGCCGGGACTGAGTGTGCAAAGTGTGCTGTTGTATTCTTCTTCGGTTGTAAAGCAGTATGAGAGGTTTACAAAGGACTTTACCGTTTATTTGTTTGACAGGCGTATGAATCTGCCGCAGGAATACTCTGTGAGCGACATGGCAGATGATACTGCACAGGCAGTCAAATATCTGGGACTTAAAAATATATATCTTTTCGGTGCATCGCAGGGCGGAATGATTGCAATGGATATAGCAATCAAAAATGTCGGACTTGTTGAAAAGCTTGTTCTTGCATCAACGGCAATGCATATGGACGAAAAAAGCGTTTCCATTGTAGATGACTGGATAAAGCTGGCGGAAAACCATGACAAAGAAAATTTGTTTTTATCATTTGGAGAGAGGATATATCCTGAAAAACTTTTTGGAAGATTCAAAGATGTTTTTCGTGATATGTCGGAAAAAATCACAGATACGGATTTAAAAAGATTTGTGATAATGGCGAATGGCGGAAGAGATTTCAATGTTCTGGACAGGGCATATAAAATAAAATGTCCTGTGATGGTGATAAGTGACAGTGATGATAAAATTTTCGGAATAGAGCCTGTATCGGAAATGGAAGAGAGATTTAAATTGAATGAGGGTTTTGAAATGAAGAGATACAGCGGTTTTGGTCATGCAGTGTATGATACATCACCTGATTTCAAAGAAAAGATGTATGATTTTCTGAAAAAATAATCTTTTTAAAGTGAAGTGAAATTTTTATGACAATTTGTACATGGATAATTGAATGGTTTTGGATATTGCTTTCCATACCTACAATGATTTTATCAATAAAAGCCAAAAATAAAAATTTATTGAAAGGTATTGCAGTTGTCAGTATTGTGTATGTAATATACTCGATTTTATTAAATATGCTTTCATTGTCATTGACAATGTCGAATATATTTAGTTTTGGGTGGGAATTGAATTTTTTCGTCATGTCTTGTATATCGAAAATACTGTATATTATTTCGGCAATTTTGAGCATAAGAAAAATTAAATGTGATAAATCCGCAAGTGAAAAGTCAAAGAAAATATGGATTGTAGCTGCGGTATTGCTTGCAGTGCCTGTGTTGGCTTTGTCGGCAGTATTTTTCAGGGGATATTATTTGATACAAAACAGTGATTTAGTATTGGTTTTTCTTTCAAAAAACGGAGGCGGTAGTCTTTCAGGTTGGCAGACATTTTCTTATGCTATCAACGGAGATAAATGTGAGCAATTCGACATTGGAAGAAAAATAGAAAATTTTTTGCCTGAAAATGCAGAATATCTGGGATATATAAATACTACTAATAATAATGTATTTCTTGACGGTTATCACATTGTACAAAATGATATGCATAATATAGAAATCTATAAGAATGATAAATTGATATGTCATACGGTATCTCCGTTTGAAGATATTTGCATAATGGATGCCAAAGCATATATCAATAAAGTCAGGTAAAATATTTTTGAAAAACCTATTAACATTTCAAAAAAGATAGTGTATAATAGTAATGCACAATTCATAATGCATAATGCATTGTGAAAAGTATGTTTTTGGTTGAAATGAAAAATAATTATGCATTAT
>DBXL01000012.1:0-10734 GCA_002309275.1 Ruminococcaceae bacterium UBA1213
GCGGTTTTGTGGGGTACTCCAACGGTGAGATTGAATATTTTCTGGGAAATACACTGGACGGACTGGTTGGAGGACTTGCGAGTATTCTGAATGTCATACCCGGTGTAGGTCTGGGCGAATTGGTGACGGTCTTGCTTGGCAATGTTCTTCCTTTGAGCAAACTGGCACCTACGGGATATACAAATCCTGTAATAAAAGACTGCGAAGTGAATGGACTTGCAGGCGGTATCGGACAGCTCAACAAAAGTTTTATAGGCGGTTTTGTCGGTCAGCAGACAGGCACGATTATTGAAAACTGCGAAGTCAAGAACAGCGATTATACTGTGCAGGCTGAAAGATTCGGCGGAGGTTTTTCCGGCATTGCAATGGACGAGGCGATTCGTTCATTATTGAGCGATGTGGGAATAGACTTTGGAACTTTAGGCACTTTATTGTCGAGGTTGACCGGGAATGATATGATTCCGAAAAGTGTCCTCAAAGACTGTGAAATAAAAGATTCAACGGTAACTGTGAATGGTACGGAAAATCTGGGCGGATTTACAGGGGCATTGTGCAGCAGTTACGCTGTGAACTGCTCGATAGACGGACAGGAGGAAAATTCCCTTAAAGTAATCGGTTCGGGTGATTATGTCGGCGGATTCTGCGGTGAAGCGTCATTGGGCTGGTTTCTCATAGATAATTATCAGAATAACCCGAGCCTTTTGAGTACGGTAGGCAGCATTGTCAGCCATCTTGTAGGTGACGGAAAATCAACTCTTTTATCGCTGGCGGGTGCAGAGCCGTCTGCCATAATGGGTGTAGAGATGGACTGCGGAGAAATCGAGGTTTCGGGCAGAAAATATGTCGGCGGTATTCTCGGCAGAGGTGACGGTGTTTATATTACGGAATCCTCTGATGAAAATTTACAAAATCTTGCATTCTGGAAATATGACAAATTTCCTTCCCCTGAAGAAAGTGAAGTCAGGGATAACTATGTGAATAATTTAAAGGGAGTTGTGGCAAGTGACAGCTATGCAGGCGGTATTGCCGGAAGTGTAGGAACGGCAAGTGCGGCAGGACTACTGAATACCACGCTCGGTGTAGGCGATTTTATCGGCTTTGATGTCAGCAACGTAACGGTCAACGGCATTGAGGGCGGTTATGCGGTTGCCGCAACAAATAATTGTGCCGGCGGAGGATTCGGCGAAACAATAGGCGGTACGATTGACAATGTAACTTTAAGGGAACTCAAACTGGTAAGTGCGGATAACAGGGCAGCAGGCTTTACAGCGTGTTCCGGTCCGGGCGATTTGGCAGGAACGGATTCGGGATTGAGTGTGCACCTGCTGGGACTTGATAATGTTCTGGAAGCCAAAAATCTCCTTGCACTCGGTCAGGGCGTTGAAGTGGAGATAACCAACTGCAATGTTTACGGCATAGAAAGCGGATTTGTCGTGCAGTCAACACATGACACNNACCGCAGGGGGATTTGCCGCAAAAAGCAACAGCACAAAAATAGAAAATTCCCATGTGCATAATCTTCATCATGTAAGTGCAAACGCTGAAAAAGGCTATGCAGGCGGTTTTATCGGTACATCGGAAACAGGCGGTCTTGCAGACGTTGCAGACGAAGATTCTATTGGCACTCTGATTCAAGCAGATAATCTGGTAGGTGCGATAGAATATCTTATACCCGAATATACAAACTGCACGGTAACGTATGTAAACGGGGGATTTGTTCAGGCAGACTATGCAGGCGGATTTGTTGCGGATTTACAGAGCGGTACCGTCAACAACTTTGAACAGGTAAAGAAAAATAATGACAATACCGATGAAAATGTTACAGAAGATAACAATGCATTTAGTGAAGCGGCAAAACATAAGGGTTATGCCGTTTACAACATCGACCATGTTACAGGATATTCCTATGGAGGAGGATTCGGCGGAGAACTGGTTTCGGGTGCATTGGCAGATGCAGGAGGCGGTATTTCCATATTGGGCGGTAGTGGTCTGAGTTTGGATATCGAAAAACTTTTGGGTGTTGTGAATGCCTATATTCCAATCGTGAAATATGCGGGTGTATATTCCGAAAACGGCTTTACGGTAGCGGCGTATGATGTAAGTGAGGGAAATGCAGGCGGTTTTGCAGGCTGCATGAAAGGTGCTCAAATATCATACAGCGATGTCAACAAGCTGAAACATACCAATGTGACACCGCCTGATGACCTGGAAACAGTCAATGCTCCTACATATCTGACAGCAGCAAGTGATTATGCGGTTCGTGGAGGCAAATATGCAGGCGGTTATGTCGGAAACATGGATATAGGCGATGCGGCGAGTGTCGGTGACGGTCTGAAAGTATTGGGTACTGTAAATATCGGCAGTCTTTTATCTGCTGTGCAGGCAGTCGTTTCCACGATAGAGCATTCCGATACAATGGGAGCGGCAGGCGGATTTTCGGTTATATCAAGCGGATATGTAATACAAAATGGTGAAAACAAGCCTGTCGGAATGGCAGGAGGATTTGCAGGAAATATATCGGGCGGTCACATACAGGATTCACATTCAAGGAATTTTGCTTATATTGTCGGAGCAGAGGCGGCAGGCGGTTATGTCGGAAACTTTGTACCCGGAAATGTTGCCTCCGTTCTTGGAAATGTTGATACAAGCAGCGAGGAAAGTGAAAATAACTATATTTTGAAATTGATAAATATAGGCGGAACTCTGGTTGAACTGCGGCAGCTTTTGACGGTGTTGGAGGCATTCGTGCCGACGATAAGAAACAGTACAACTACTTGTATTCCCTGCGGCGGTGCAGTCAGAGCATACGCTCCGTCAGATGACCAAGTACAAAGGGGTATGGCAGGCGGTTACTGCGGACATAACGAGGGCGGTCAGATATGGGGATACAGCAATGATACATGGAAAGACCAGAATAACGGAGTCCTGTTTGAGCAGGAAGAGGGAGAAGAAGAACGTCTTATATTCCGACCGATACAAACGAACAATGCAAATGTTGGAAGTTATCAGGGACCGCAAAGTGAATGTCGTGCAGACAGGATAAGGTCTGTATATGGGTTTGAATATGCAGGCGGTTTCACGGGATTTATGGAAACTGCCGATACATCGGATACGGGAAATCTCAGTCTGCTTGGCAATCTGATAAAAGTCAACAGTATTTTGAGTGTATTGAGCATGGTATATCCGACAGAGAAAAATACGGCAGTTTACGGACCTCTTTCCAATCTTGATGTCGATACATGGAATATGTGGATAGACTATGTGGGTAAGTACGGTCAGCACGGCATAGAACTTTTGAAAGAGGGAAAAGCTAAAACACAAGCCGAGCTTGACAGCAAACTTTCAAAATATATTTACGGCTACAATGTAGTGGCAGGTCGTTATACTGTATTTAACACTAATGAACAGGGTGAAGAATATTACCCTATTACAGAGGGCGGAAATGCAGGCGGGTATGTCGGCTATATGCTCAGCGGCGTTATCACAAACGGTCAGGGCTATGATGCAAAGCTGGTAAGGGCTATGAGAAGTTCAGGCGGTTTTGCCGGAAAAATGCAGACAGGCGGTGCGGCTGATTTCGGAGGCGTGGAGCTACTCGGGCTTAATTTAAGTCTTGGCTCGCTTTTGAGTGCGGTAAGTTTATTTGTGCCTACGGTGAAAAGCTCGTCAATAAGGGGCTGGCAGTCGGGTTTGACAGTCATGGCAACAGGTGATGATTTTATTCACAAATGCGGATATGCAGGCGGCTATGTCGGAAGTGCCTACGGTGCTCAGATTTGGGGAGATGAAAATATCGGCAACACTGCCCCGACAGGCTGTAATGTCACGAATTTGAAATTTGTGCAGGGCAGAAATGCCATAGGCGGTTATGTGGGATTGGCAACAGCCGCATCTGTGGCAGATGTCAATACAAATGCGTCAAGCGGTATTTTGCAGAGCGTATTGGATAGTGTACTGTCATCACCGGGCGACTTGGCACAAGTCGTGCAGGCTACCGTTACAACCATAAGACAGGCGGAAGTTTCCGCTTATGATACAAAATACGGTTTTTCAATAAAGCCCCTGCTTGTTGCCGAAAACGGAGATATACAAACATACTATGCAAAATATGCAGGCGGTTTTGCAGGTGCTCTTGAAGCGGCGATTATCGGAAAAGAAAGTGACACCGAAAACAAAATAAAAGTGATGAATTTGAGAGAGGTTGACGGCGGTTACTATGCAGGCGGATTTTTTGGACTTGCAGATGTGACAAGTGCAGTGGCAGTTGCCAATTCCGGAGAAGAACAGGCAAGTGTTCTGGGCTTGATAAAGGCACAAAAATTAAGTGTGCTTGATGTATTCCGTACATACATCTATCATGCGGAAGTTGTCGGAACAGAAGAAAATTTTGTTGACGCAGAAGATAACGTTATTGCAAGCAACGGAATTATTGTCCGTGCGCATAATTCCGATACATTGGGACTGTTGGATTCCACTATATACTCGGGCTGTGCAGGCGGATTCGGCGGAGGCATGATGAACGGCACCGTAAAAAATTCAAGTGTGAGCAATGTGAATACCGTTACAGGCTTGAATTATGTGGGCGGATTTATCGGACATCTCGGCAGAGGCGGTGCAGTTGATGCAGACGGCATAGGACTGTTGGATTTGATTGATTTGAGTGCAGGTGTGCTTGATGTATTCGGCTCTGTCAATGAAAACTGCACTGTTGAGGGTATTGACGCAGGAATGGTCGTATTAGCGGGCAGCGGAACGCAATCTATAAGCGGAGGTTTTGTAGGTTTTGCGGATATTTCAAAGGTCGATAACTGTCATGTTACAAAACTCAAACAGGTTTACAGTGATGAAATAGCAGGCGGATTTGTAGGCAGAACGGAAATGACTTATCTCATCAATGTACAGGCGAAATCATTACTTGTAAATGGTTTGCTGGAGTGGGTAGTCAACCCCCTTTTGAGAGCACTTTATATTGAGAATCTCCAAAATCTTTTGATTCCCATTATTGAATTACCGCCTAACTCGGGAAATATTCTTTCAATAAGCCTTTTATCAGACGGAAATACACTTGCATTAACCTTGCTGGGCTTGCCGATAAGTGTTTCATTGCTGAAGTCAACGAACGGCGGAACAGATACTGCTGTTATAAAATTGGGTGATTCCGAAATCAGACTGCCCTGTACGGAGTCGGGAGGAGTTGATTCCAATAATGTAGAAAACAACGAAAATGCAAATGTGGTAATACACCTTCTCAAAGGCAATACTACACGTGTAATTAACAGCACGGTTAAAGGAATTGCAATAGGCTATGATGTATATGGGGGAGAGGCTTCCAACTATGCTGACGGAACAGACGAAAACGGTTATGCAGGCGGTTTTGTAGGCTATAACAATGAGGGCATACTGATGAATGACCAGATGATATACTGTGATGTTGTCAGGGGATATGCAGACAAAGTGGGACATTTCAACGGTTTTTCTGTTTTGAATACGGTATATAGTCATGATATTTCCGAACGTGAACAGAATGATAGATATTCTGTGTACAGGGTGGCAGATCCATCTTATCAGTATGCACTTACATCTTTAAATCAGGGAATCAGTGAACAAGAACAGGACAATGAAACGGATACGACTTATAATCGTTATGATGTAGTACACAGGGCAAGTCCCATTGAGGAATATGCGGACTGGGAAAATGCAGTCATGGCGAAAACGGCATCAGGCGGAGATGCTGTACCGATAGGTGTATATGCAAGCAGTGCAAAAGCGGTATTAATGCTTGATACCCCGACAGAACGCAATGGGGAAGGGGTAATTCCCGAATCGCCTGAGTACAGTGACCCGTGTGACAGGGTGCTGACATACAAAAATCTGGCTGTCAGGAAAGCATGGGATGATGACAATGATTTCAACAAAAAACGTCCCGAAAGCATAAGAGTCCGTATATGGCAGTATAACTACTATGATGAAAACAGAACGCAGGAAATTCTTGACGAGGACGGCGATTCTACCAAAATGGTGTATAAAAAAATTCACGGTGCGGATGAGGACGGATTTTTTGAAATTTCCGTAGATACAAACGGTACGGGAGATTTGAATGTCTGGGAATATGTGACAGAAAATCTGCCTGCATCATCTGAGTCAAGGAATGATGAAACAGGGGAAATAAGTTATATCTATTATTCGTATCGTATAGAGGAAATTTCTGTTGACGGCTATACGACAACTGTAAGATATGATACGTCAGAAACAACGTTTTTGATAGACATTACTAATAGCGTGAAATCCAATCTGCTTCCGAACACGGGCGGACAGGGTATTATGATATTTATTGCTATAGGCTTGGGAATGTTCATTTTTGCATTGTACAGGTTTATAAAAGTGAAGCTGAAGTATTACATCACATATGTAGATATGGATAACGGGTAAAAAAATTTGACCGCCGATTTTTTCGGCGGTCAGTTTAATTGTTGGATTCATTTTGGTCAAACAGCTTATACTGTGATTTTCCATGCCTTTTTACATAGTAGAGCATATGGTCTGCCCTGTTGAGAGCAAGCTCAAATTCATCTCTTGAACCGCCCATAAATGAAGCGATACCGATAGAACAGGATATTTTTTTCTCATCGGGAATGGATATATTTTTTTTGAGCTTGGCACGGATTTTCTCTACAAAGCCATCGCTTATTTCTTCATATATCTGTTTGGCAAAGTTGATGCCGTCTTGTGAAGTCTTGTTATACAGCAGGACAATAAATTCATCTCCGCCGTATCTCACGGCAAGACCGTTTCCTTGTGACATACGCTTGACAAGTCTGGCAAACGTGACAAGAACAAGGTCGCCTATTTCATGTCCGAATGTGTCGTTATAGTATTTGAAATTATCAAGGTCAATATAAAGCAGTACATTGTTTCTGATATTTTCCTGTGAGCATATAATTTCGATTTGTCGGCTGAAACCGCTTCGGTTGGTGATTCCTGTCAGATGGTCTGTAACGGCAGAGCGTTCAAGCTTACGGTTCATTTGTTCAATAACGATTCTGTTGTCTATTCTTCTTATCGTTCCGCAGAACTGAATAAATGCAAATCTGAGTATCATGAGGTCATCACCGTTAAGGAGTACACGGCTTCCTACTGTACGTCTTTTTACCCTCACATATCCCAGAAAAATCGTTTCTGCCCCCAATTCCTCCATCATAGGTATGCCTATAATTGTCATGATGGGTTCATTGAGAACGTTCATGACAGGCAGAAACTGATTAAAATTCTTGTCAGTGCGGTTGGAGAGAAATGCCTGTCTGTATGTGCGGAAAAAATCAAATATCCTATCAAATTTTTCATCAGTCAATTTAATGCAATGCTCATCAAGCATAAATTCACGTTTGTTGTTTTTACGGCGGAGTATGATGATTTCATCTATGTTATAGCTGTTTTTTATGACAGCCGATGTATTGCGGTAAAGGTCATCAACAGACATATTTTCACGGCTGATAGCCTCCTGCAGTGCAGTGAGAAATTTAATGTCCTTTTCACGTTTATCCAGCTTCATTTTTGCGGAGGTATGACGTGTTATCTGCTTTATTTTTTCAATGGGCAGATTATCCTCTTTTTTCATGATAGGCTCGGTATTGCGTACATGGTTTTCTTTGAAGAAGATAAGCTTTTGTTTTTTTTGTTCCAGCTGTTCCTGCTCACAGAAACGGATTCCTTCATTAATTGCCTCATCTGCTTCACTGTACATTCCTTGTTTAAAATACAGTTCGGAAAGCTCTGTATAATATATAGGCATGACAAAAAAAGGGAATTATGAGAGGTTTTTGTTTTTTCCAGAGCTTTTGCAAATTCGGAGAGGCTCATTTGATAATTGCCCTCGTAATTGTAAAGCATTCCTTTTAAAAGATGGTACAGTAAAATATCTTCGTCCCATGTACCGTCATTTGCCTCTTTAAGCACCATTATCGTGTGTTCAACGATTATCTCCATTTTACTCATAAAATAATAACTGTTGTAATATTCCTGCTGATAATAACAGCTGAGTGCCGTTATCGCATAAAGTTTTACGGTACTGCACGAGCGTATGGAATGGTAGTTCATTTCCTTCATCATTTTCAGAATAAGCTCTACGACAGAAACGACTCTTGGATAATCCTCCGATACAAAATGAAGCATGGCAATATTGTAAAGTGAATTCATGACATCATCCGGTTCTTCAAGCTCGGCAAGATTCAGCACGCTTTGTATCAGATAGGAATGAGCCTTTTCAAAGTCCTCCAGTATAATGCTGTTATAGCCCAGACCTGCAAGCATATGGGATTCTCTCAAGGGATTCGGTCTTTTTAATACGGCAAGCCTTTTTTTATACATTTCTCTGACAAATCTGTGATAGCCTGCACGGGAATATAATATGATATTTTTCATGTATGCATTAAGCAGAAAATTATCATTTTCTATTTCCGTTCCGAGCTTTATGCCAAGTTCAAAATAGTAGGGCTTTTTTACTCCGAGTGCAATATCATGGATAGTATCTTTTTCATTTTCAAAGCCAAAGACGTATATATAGGCAAGGAAATTGAAAAAGCCGTAATTTTTAGCCTGCTCAATAACGTAGTCATCACATTTATAATTAAAGTCATAGTCAAATATATCCTTGCCGATACCGCAGTAATTAGACCACATAAGTACTTTTGCTTTGCAGGCAAGAAAACTGTCATTCATTTCATTGGCTATGTCAATGCATTTCTGACAGCATTTTACGACTACATCAGAATGTCCCGCAATCATTCTCACTCTTGCACATGTATAATAGTAGGTATAACGCATATAGCGGTCTTCACTTAAATGACATTTCATATCCGTGAGCTTATCGCACAGTACAAGTGCCCGGTCTGTTTTTTTGAGGTCCATATTGATAAGCACAGCAAGCAGAATAAAATTAATCTGCTCATTTTTTTCAAATCGGACTGTTTTTTCGTCAATGCGGTTCAATATATTATTCATGTAGTAATAGGCATCTTCAAGAGAAAATGTATAATACATATTTCTCAGTCTGAGGAAATAGGCATTTTTATATTTCTTGTCAAACCAGAACTCATCCTGTACGTCCATAGTCCTCTGTGTATCCAGTCTGCCCCATTCCAGCTGGAGATCCTAATTGGAAACGGACTGAAGAAGGTCATTCCATACCTGTTTTTTATAATCAGTGATGATGAATTCATCGTTATACATCAAAACAGCGTGTATGTTAATAGACTGGTCGATTATTGCTTTGAGGAGTTTTATGGTGCTGTAAGGTGCAAGATGGAGCTTTGAAATGATAAGTATAATAGGATGTTCCTTTGAAATATACTCCAGTATTCCAAGTATATTCTGCATCATTCTGTAAGTTTCATACTGTATCTCAAAATACATGACATCTTCTTTTCGGGAACAGAAATCGTCCCGTATCAGACTGGCAAGCGTTTCTATATGCATGGAATACACATTGCATTTTCGGAGAAAGTCCTCTGCTGTCATAACATCCCTGTAATATGTATCATAGCACCGGCGTATCCACTGCAGAAAGGGGGCGTATGAATCATGCATATCATGCATGGCATATTCATGATATAAAAATATCTTGTCGTCTGTTTTATCGACCATTGCAAGAATTTCATCTTTGGTTATATCAAGTGTATTGTAATGCTTGATAAAAATAATACTTTTATTCTGTTTTTCGACATATGAAGCAACAACGCTTTGAACATAAGTTTTAAAATCCATATTATCATTCCAATTAAAAAATTAATCATTATTGACATACTGCTGAAAACAGTATTTTGAATTGCAGGTAAATTCAAATTTTTTCACTCCCATACAACACTGTCTGAAAGCAGTTATAGCAAAATTTTATCTGCTTGGTGAAAAAATTTAATCACTATGCCACAAAAACAACTTGTATATATTTTATCAGACATTTTTGATGATGTCAAGAACAAAGCTGTATCTTAAAAAGACAGAATCATTAAAATTCCGACTTGCTTTTTTTATGCGGATAGCCTATAATTGAAATATACTACTTGAAAGGATATGAATATTATGCTTCTTGCGATTATAGGCGGAATTGTTTGTATAGCGATGGGTGCTTTGATGTACACACCGAAAATGAGAAATTACAAACTTTTCAAACCCACCTCTTTTTTATTTATATTTGAAGGCATATGGATACTTGCCGACTACATTTTCAGACAGATTTTTCCGGACAATGTATTTATGCAGGCTGTTCACTGTATAGGCTTAATGGCTCTCGCTGTATATTTCTTTATATGTGCATTTTTCTCCGCCAAACTCCCTGAGAGAAAAATCATCAAAAAACGCTCTTTCGGCAAAAAATCTGCTGACAAATCCTGACCTGAAAAATTTTTTTCGGAAATGGTACTCGAATTTGATTTCAATGCATATATATGTAATAGCTCCGAAACAAAACACAATCCCTATTTATCTTCTTTAACTGTGGTAAAACACTGTTAAAAAGCCTCTGCTGTCATTCAAAAGAACTTTGTACACCGTATAGGTTCTTTTGAATGACATATAAGTGCTGTAAAACGTTGTCTGACACAGACTGTATAAAAATTTTTAATATTTTTTAAAAATCCCCTTGACATATCTGTAACAGTATGCTATACTTATTAAGCACTTTGAAAGTGCGTTAAATATCGCGGAGTGGAGCAGTTAGGTAGCTCGCCGGGCTCATAACCC
>DBXL01000012.1:10782-11024 GCA_002309275.1 Ruminococcaceae bacterium UBA1213
AAGCAGGTCTGCTTTTTACCTTTTTGATTTATCAGGCACTTATGAAACTGATGCGGCTGCCAGCATATAGTGTGGCTCGCTCTGAATACAATTTTCAAAATTATTAAACGAACAGGAGGATTTTTTATGAAACAGAGTTTTGACAAAGGATTTGTGACACCCCTTCCGGTATTTATTATCGCAGTTTATGACGAAAACGGCAACGCCAATGCCATGAATGCCGCTTGGACAGGTCAGGTAGG
>DBXL01000012.1:11059-11394 GCA_002309275.1 Ruminococcaceae bacterium UBA1213
ACAGCAAATATCAAGGCGGTCAAGGAATTTACCGTAAGTTTCGCTACAAAAGATTTCGTTGAGGCTTGCGACTATGTAGGCATGGTATCGGGCAGTAAAGTTCCCGACAAACTTGAAAAATGCGGTTTTACCGTTACAAAATCGGATAAAATCAATGCACCTGTAATCGACCAGTTACCCGTTGCTATTGAGTGCAAAGTTGCAGATATTCAGGAAGAATTCGGCGAAACAAGAATTGTCGCTGAAGTCGTCGGCTTGAAAGCAGATGACAGCATACTCACTGACGGAAAGGTTGACCTTTCCAAAGTTCACCCCATCATGTTTGATTCCGTTGC
>DBXL01000012.1:11413-11705 GCA_002309275.1 Ruminococcaceae bacterium UBA1213
GGCGGTGCATGGTCGGCAGGCAAAAAATTTATGTAATCCATGTCGCTTAAATGAAAGAAAAAAGAATTTTAAAAGCATTGCAGTTTGCCTTTCCAAAAACCATACCGATTTTTGCGGGATTCTGGTTTTTGGGATTGTCTTACGGGATATACATGAACGCATTGGGATTCAATTTCGTTTATCCAATGCTTATGAGTCTGACAATTTTCGGCGGTTCACTTGAATTTGTGGCGGCTGCAATGATGCTCTCACCATTTGCACCTTTACAAACTTTTCTTGTCGCACTTGCGGT
>DBXL01000064.1 GCA_002309275.1 Ruminococcaceae bacterium UBA1213
CAAATGCACAGGTTATGACACAACTTATGAACAATCGCTCTGTTTTACCCGGTGATTGTTGGAAACCTGTCCAACAGTTTTCAAAACCACTAAAAAAATCTGGCTTTTTGACTGCCTGAAGATATGAGAGGAAAAAGTTTTTGAAAATCCGAAAAACCCTACCAATTTTTTTGCCTGGGATTTGAAGGAATGAGGTCAGTTTTGTACCCCTGAAATCATTTCTTCTGTGAGAAAGAGAAAAAACTTTCCGGCATGACCGAGTGAAAGTGACACAGATTTTCAAGGGAGTGTTGGGAAGGATAAGGGTACACGATTTGGCGATTATTAGGAGGAGATATTGTTTATGAACGCAAAAGAATATCTTGAAGAGTATAAAGTATTAAAAGAAAACGCTGAGGAAATGCAGCAGACCTATGATTATCTGATATCAAAGGCTGAATACCGTAATTCAGTCATTGACGGAATGCCAAGATCTCAAAGCCATGAAAATACCCGGGAAGTGCTTCTCGCTAAGATTGCTGATACAAAAACAAGACTTGATGAACTTAAAAATCAGGCTGGGAAAGCAAAAAACTGTATCACGGCATCTATTCTTGGACTGTCAAACCCACGTACCATAAGAATCCTGCTCCTCTCAGATGTTGAACTTATGGACTGGGATGAAATAAAAGAAAAAAATAATCTCAGTAAATCACAACTTCAGAAGCTCAGAAGAGAGTCTTATGATGAACTTGTAATTCCTGAAGAATACAAGAAAAGCAGACCTACTAGATCATATAGAGCAAATCAGCAATAAGCTTTCTTGGTCTCCTACAGCGTTCATAGGAAACCAGAAAATATAGTTTTGATAGTCTTTCATTTTCAACAACATACAGAAAAAACCTCTTTGATAAAAAAATTGCATTATAGTTTACAAATTCAGAAAGTTTTGTTATTTTGTAAACAAGAGGAGTAAGTATGAAAGAATTGGAGGTTTTTGGACAAAGATTAAGAAATGCCCGAATTATGAAGGGGCTTTCTATGGATGAGCTTTGTTCTTTGATGAACAGCTCTATTTCAAAAATGGCAATCTCAAAATACGAAAGAGGAGACCTGTCTCCTAATAGTAACATACTGATAAAATTCTCTGAGGCTTTAGGTCAGCCTGTTGATTATTTTTTCAGACCATTTTCTCTTCAGATTTCAGACATTCAGTTCAGAAAAAAGAGCAAACTGTCTGTCAAACAGGCAAATTCTATCAAGGAAACTATTGCTGACAGTATTGAAAAATATCTCAATATTGAAGAAATCTGCAATTCGACTACTGAATTTGAAAAACCAAACTGGGAGGTCTCTACTCCGAATGATGCAAAAAAATATGCATTAGAGCTCAGACAGAAGTGGCAAATAGGCAGTGATGGAATACTGAACCTTGTAAGTTTGTTAGAAGAAAACGGAATAAAGGTTTTAATTATTGATGCAGATATGTCATTTGACGGATTAAGCACTATTGTAAATAACACTTATCCAGTGATAGTACTGAACGAAAAATTTACTTCCGAAAGGAACCGTTTCACTGCAGCCCACGAGCTTGGACACATTATGCTTTCTTTTGCTGAAGGTATTGAACAAAAAGAAAAAGAGCGTTTGTGCAATGCTTTTGCAAGTGAATTTCTGATTCCTTCCGATGCCCTTATTGAGGAATTAGGAAATAGAAGAACCAGCATCTCAATCATGGAACTTGAACATCTTCAAAAACAATATGGGATTTCCAAAGATGCCCTGATATACAAGGCAAAGGAGAATAATGTAATTTCTCAATCACTTTTTGAATCCTGTATGAAGAGAAAGAATGCTCAGCTTCAATTCAAAGAAATAATGGAAAGTACTGTCTATCCAAAAGAAACTTCAGACAGATTCCAGAGCTTGGTTTACAGGGCTTTAAACAGCGGTATGATATCAGAATCAAAAGCTTCTGCTCTTCTGAATATTCCTCAGGGTGATTTAAGGAGGGCAAATTCAGTTATATGAGCAAAGAGACACTTGTAATCAATGATGCAAATATCCTCTTTGATCTTATGTCGATCGGGCTTTTGGAATCATTCTGTAAAGTCCCGATTGAAAAATATACAACTGATCTTGTCATTCATGAAATAAAACAACCTGATCAAATTAAGGCTGTAGATTCCTGCGTAGTAAATAAGCATATTTTTGAGAAAACATTTTCCTTTGAAGAACTTATAAAGATATCTCAGCTTCAGCAAAAAGAACATGCACAGAGCCTTTCACTTACAGACTGCTCTGTATGGTTTTTGGCAAAAGAGCTAAATGGGATTCTGCTTACAGGTGACAGCAAGTTACGGAAAATTGCTTCAGATGACAGCATTCAAGTTCACGGCATCTTGTATGTTCTTAAGCTGATTGTGGATAACAACATTGTTCCCCCGCATAAAATGGTTGAAAAACTAAATGATCTTATGAAGATTAACGACAGATTACCGGAACTTGAATGCGAAAAATACATTGCAGAATGGGAGGCTGACTGATGATTACATAACATATCGTTTTTTCTGAGATTATTTGTATATCAGGGTGTATTTGAAATCCCACGTGGTACTGGATTTCAAATCCCCTGTTTCTCTACGACAGGTGTTCTGAGGGAACACAGGAGGATATTATGAGGCATACTAAAGCTCCATATATCAGAGATGTGTATCTTGGCTATTTGATTCAAGGAGCAAGACGCACATCAAAAGAAGGATATCCAATTATTGAACCCTGGATGGTGGCAGAAAAACCGCCAACAGATATAGTTCAATGGGATAAGCGCAGTACAGTAAAAGAAAAGTCACAATGTGCAATATCCTTTTACTGTAAAGACCAGTACTTCTCTTCATTACAATGTAATCCAAAGAGGTACACGAACGAAGTAAAAGAATACGAATGTGTTGTTGGCATGGATGCAAGTCCATTTGACAACATGCCACCGGTAGTTCAGAAGAGTCAAATCTATGATAACCTGGCAATCACTTATTACTACGGAAGACAGGGCATTCCTATCATTCCCAATATCCGTGTTGGAACTGATTGTACAATCGATTCCCTGGATGCATATCCGCATAACACGTTGATTGCTATTGGAAGTAACGGTTTTACTCGTGAGCTCTTTAACAGAGAAATCTTCAGAGAACAGGTCAAAATCATTGTTGATACCTTACACCCAACAGGTATTGTTGTTTACGGACCTGCATCTGATGCTATTTTTTCTGTTGCAAAAGAAGCTGCTATACCTGTTTTTCAATATGACGCTTTTATGACAAGGCGTTATAAGAAAAGAAAGTCCGGAGGTGAATTATGAAAGGAAGTGATTCATCTTTCGGTGGGTATAATTCTGCCGGTTCCAAGGATGTGAAGGTTGTTTCTTCAGTATCAACTACTACAGCACATTCAGTACCGGAAACTTCTACTCCCAATTCTGTCAAAATTAAATATGACAAGAAAGGGAATAAAAGTTCTGAGCGATACTATGACAAAGACGGTAAAGCGTACTTGGATATAGATTACTCTGATCACGGTAATAAAACAGCCCATCCTGTTGTACCTCACCAACACAAGATAAGTTGGCAGGATGGAAAGATGAAAAGAGGTACAGGTAAGGAGATTAATAAATGACAAGGCAGAAATTTCAAGAATTAATTGATTGTGGCCATGAAATTGAATTTGAATATGATGGGAAGCGTTTTTCTATCACTTACTATGAGCCAAAAGGCAGCCCCGTTATTTCATTTTGTGAGTTTTACAAGGAAATAACTGACGTTGAAACTTTTGATCAGCTTTGTGAAGTTGAACGCTATGGCAAGAAAGTCATAGACATGATTGAATCAATTTCTGACGATGATATCGATATTTTTTGAGTTAAACATGCTCCTACAAAAAAACGCATTGAGAACTGTTAGCAGCAATTTTCAATGCGTGTAGGACATATTTGAAATCCCACGTGGTCATTACACTTTAATGCATGCATGCAGAAAAGTCATTAAAAATCCAATTTTTTTTCATAAAAAGGTAAAAATTTTTCATATTAATCGGTTTTTTCTACCACTGCGCTCATGTGAATTTGCTGATGCATACCGTTTATTGCGGGTTTTCAAGAAGATCTTCTATTTTGCAATCCAGTTTTCCGGACAGCCTGTAAAGGGTCTGAGCCTGTGCTTTGTTGATGTCATTGTGACCCTGTTCATACATCTGGATTGAACGGAGGTTTATACCGGTCTCACTTGCAAGCTCTGCCTGTGAAAAGCCTCTGTTCTCTCTTATCTGTTTAAGGTTTGAACTATAGGTGAACTTGCTGAACTTCTCATCCATTGCATTGAAAAAAGAAGTAATATCTTCTTCATGGAAAACGGAATACATTGCAATTATGTCTTTCAGGGCCACAACTCTGAAAATATCCCTGAAGCGTCTGTTGCTGTACCACTGATACCAGGCAAGGGACCATCCTGTCCAGTACTCAGGTGAGAAATGCTCTGAGAACCGTATTTCGGGAATATCGGGGACGGAGTAACTGTCCTCCAGAATTTTATATGCCAGTTCTATTCCGGACATTCCTGAGATTACAGAAGGATTGCCTGCTGCGAACAGGTCGGCATAACCGGATTTGACAAACATGAAAGATGTCATTGACGGACTTAAGGCGCAGGTATTGATCATGTAGTCAAAACAGGTGGCCAGGGTACTTTTTGCGTCATTCAGATATAATTCGCTGTAAGCGCGGATCATTGACATCCATTTCCTCCCTTATAATGTCCATTACAAAAACATCATCCCTGATGTTTGACTCTCTGCTGATTTTTTCATGGTATATCTTTCTGGCTGATCTGTCCCTTTCTATGAATCCGGGATAGTAAACGCTGCTGTAAACAGGCTCTGAAGAAACAAAACGCAACTGAGAGAAGGCTTTTTCAGAAACAAGAACCGTCTGCATCCCGAGCTTTCCCAGGTGTAATGCCTTATTGAGGCTGTTCACGGAGAGGGTGTTTGAAATAAATGATTCGGCATATCTGAAATACGAATCATCAGCCCTGTATCCGATGATGATGTCATAGGGAGAAGTATCTGTTGAGAAATGAGAAATGATATACTCTCTTGCATTAAACGCAACAGCGGAATCAATAGTGAAAACCCTGTTTTTGAGAAGAAGGGCAATCCAGTTGAGAACAGTGTGTTTTCCATCTGCGAGATTGAGGATTCCGAGCCCTGAAAGGTCTATTGAGTACTTGTTCACAAATCCGTCGCAACCTTTCTTGCAAGCCCATTCCCCGGCCAAGTCCTCAGATTCCGTACAATAAAAACCACGGCCGTAATCATTATGGACATTTCCGAGTCTGATATCCGGTTTCACAATGGTTTTATCGCTTCCGTGAAACAGTGAAATGGTTGCCATTTCTTCTCCTCTATCATCACAATGATACAATTACTATATCATTGCAATGATACAGCGGTCAACTCAGGTGCGGATGGGAAAACAAAAAAAAACCACCGGAGCGACCGGTGGCTTTAAGATTGCAGAAAAAATAAAACTTACTTTTTCTTGTGTCTCATCATTCTGAGTCTTTTCTTTCTCTTGTGAGTTGCAATCTTATGCTTTTTTCTTTTTCTTCCGCAAGGCACTCGAGTACTCCTTAATATCCCCGTATAGGGGTAGATTTGTAATTACGGCGTTCATTATTGTTGTTTGCAGGAAAATGGTCAAGTCCTGCAGGGAATTAAGGAAGTATTATTTTCCCGGCCACGCGTTTATTGACTAATATAGGTATTAAGTATATGTTATGAGAAGCCTCTTTATCCGTCGTTGACGG
>DBXL01000165.1:0-650 GCA_002309275.1 Ruminococcaceae bacterium UBA1213
CCAAGAAAAACGGTTGTATTTGTCACACATGACATAGATGAAGCGATACTTTTATCTGATAAAATCGTTATGATGACGGCAAATCCCGGGCGTGTCTATCGTGAATTGAAAGTTCCGTTTGCCCGTCCGAGAAACCGTTCTGAACTTGTTCAGACAGGTGAATATAATCAATTCAGAAATAATCTGTTATCGCTGTTTTACAGTGATATTGCAGATAAAATCGGCGGTGAGGAGGTCGTTTTGTAATGAATATACCGGCAAATACTGTATCAGCAGTAAAGCCTGATAAGAAAATAAAAATCAATTCCGAACTGAAAACGGAGCTTTTGAAAAGATATTTCAGAGTGGTTCATGGATTGTTTGCTGTACTTCTTCTGATACAATTTCTGCCTGACAAGCTCACAACAGAAACATATGTTTCTTATGTGATATGGTTTGCAGTGGGAGTGGAAGTGCTTACACTCATTCTTTCAGCTTTTATCAAAAAGCCGGCAAGCCTGAATCTCTTTACAGATATAGTCGGTTTTATCTATGGACTTCTCATAGCATGGACATTGGCAACGGCTAAATTCAATCTGCTGAAAGCGGCATTGTTTCCACCGCCCGGAAAGGTTTTCTGGCAGTTCATTGACGATTACGATAAAATTCTG
>DBXL01000165.1:746-5469 GCA_002309275.1 Ruminococcaceae bacterium UBA1213
AAATTTTTAGGTGCCATTCCGCCTATCGTATATATCCCCTATGGAATCGCACTTTTGCCGACATTCCGAAGTGTATCTGTATTTGTCATATTTTTGGCGACATTCTGGCCTGTACTGGCAGGAACTATGAGCGGTGTCATGAACGTGGAAAAAAAGACGATAGATTCTGCAAAAGTTCTGAATGTAGGCAAATTCACAATGATGTTTTCGGTAATTCTCCCCGCATCGCTTCAGCAGATATTTATAGGCTGTAATCAGGGCTTGACAGTTTCATTTGTTTTGCTGACATCAGCCGAAATGATAGGTGCACAAAGCGGTCTGGGCTATTATATCAAAAATTACTCCGATTTCGGAGATTATACAAGAACGATAGTCGGCTTGATAGTGGTTGGAATCGTGATAGTGATAATATCATTTATTTTCAACAGCATACAGAAATATCTTCTCAGATGGAAACAGTGACGGAGGTGCAGGCATGAAAGAAATTATATGGCACGGCAGAGGCGGTCAGGGTGCATTTACAGCGTCAAGACTTCTCGGTGAGGCATACTCTTTAAAAGAAAATGCATACGTTCTGGCATTTCCGTCATTTGGTCCCGAACGCAGAGGAGCACCAATCAGAGCTTTTACAAAACTTGACGAAAAGCCCATAGGCAACCGCAGTGAAATTGCAAAAGCGGATTACAGTATATATCTTGATGACACACTTTTCAATGAAAATTCTTTCAGCGAATTGAAACCCGAAGGGAAAATACTTCTGAATACAAAGAAAAAAATTGATAATGAAAGAGTTATCACCATTGACGGCGACAGCATTGCAGAAAAATATATTGGTCTGCCGATTACAAATACAATATTGTTGGGAGCATTGGCAGCAGTTTCAGGGCTTGTTTCCCTTGATGAGATAAATTCTGCAATCATACAGACCATGCCGAAAAGACTTTATGAAAAAAATATCCCTGCCGTGAAAGCGGCATTCGAGGAGGTCATTCAATGAAACCGTTTCTCAGAGAGAAAATTCCTGTCAATTTTGAGGACGTTCCCGACACGACCTCTTTTGAAGCGGGGTATCTCGTTACCAAAAATGCAGGCTGGCGGAATGTCAAACCTGTGATAGATACATCAAAATGTATCGGTTGTTTGAATTGTTATCTTTACTGCCCTGACGGAGTAATATTCAAAAAAGACGGTAAAGTTGCCATAGATTACGATTTCTGCAAAGGCTGCGGAATATGTAAAAAAGTTTGCAAAATAAAGGCGATAGAACTGGAGGCGGAAAAATAATGGCAAAACAATTTTTATCAGGTGATGAGGCTTTTGCCTATGGAATAAGGCTTGCAAGACCTCATGTTATATCCGCCTATCCAATCACACCGCAAACGATAGTCGTTGAAAAGCTGTCTGAATTTGTCGAGGACGGCAGTTTGAAATCCGAATTTATCCATGTAGAAAGCGAACATTCCGCTTTATCGTGTGCAATAGGGGCATCGTCAGTCGGTGCAAGGGCATTCACGGCGACTTCTTCACAGGGACTGTTATATATGGCAGAATGCCTGCCGTATGCGGCAGGCGGAAGATTTCCGATTGTGATGATGAATGCCAATCGTTCAACGGCTCTCCCATGGAATATATACGGCGACCAAAGGGACTCACTTTCACAGCTTGACAGCGGTTGGATTCAGGCTTATGCCGAAAATGCACAAGAGGCTCTCGACCTTGCATTGCTGGGTTATTACATAGCCGAAAATAAAGCCGTGTCAACACCGTTTATGGCAAATCTTGACGGATTTGTTTTAACGCATACTTATGAAGTGGTTGACGTTCCCTCGCAGGAACAGGCAGATGAATTTTTACCGCCGTTTGAAACGGAAAATAAAATGGATTTATCCAAGCCGAAAAATCTGGCATTTTCGGCAGGTCCCGATACCAACAGCATTTTCAAATATAAAGAGCATATCGGCATACTGAATGCAAAATCTGTTATTGCGGAAGCTGAAGGGAAATTTGAAGATATTTTCGGAAGAAAATATACAGGCTTGACAGAAAATTATAAAACGGAAGATGCCGATTATATTTTAATCACACTTGGAAGTATAGCAGGGCTTGTGCGTGAAATCGTGGATAAACTGAGGGAAAACGGTGAAAAAGTAGGCTTGCTGAAGATAAGATATATGCGACCTTTTCCGAATGAAGAAATTGCACAGGCTGTCAAAAATGCAAAGGCGGTTGCCGTTCTTGAAAAGGATATTTCATTCGGAAATGAGGGTGCAGTTTATACAAATGTCAATTCCGCTCTGCAAAAGGCAGAAATCAATATTCCAAGTTCCAATTATATAGGCGGTCTTGGCGGAAAGAATATTTCTCCGCAGGAAATTGAAGATATATTTGCAGAGATGAAAAGCGGAATTTCAGATATAAAATTTTTAGGAATAGGGGGTGTCTGAATGGCAGTTACAGCAAAAACGCTCAATGAAACAGAATTTTTTTACGGACATAAAGCCTGTGCAGGCTGTGGCGGAAGCTTAGCTGTGAGAATTGCATTAAAGGTTCTCGGTGAAAACGCAATAGCAGTATTGCCGGCAGGGTGTATGTCGGCAGTAGGATTTAATTTTCCGCAGTTGTGTTTCGGAAATAATGCGATTATCTCGACATTTGCAGGTACAGCGTCTATGCTGACGGGCGTACAGGCAGGCTTGAAAGCTCAGGGAATCACGGATTTTCAGGCAGTAGGCTTTGCAGGCGACGGCGGTACGGCTGATATAGGCATACAGGCACTTTCGGGAGCTATCGACAGAAATGATGATATTCTCTATATCTGTTACGACAATGAGGCTTATATGAATACAGGTATTCAGAAAAGCTCTCTCACTCCGTTTGGTGCAAAGACGACTACCACACCCGCAGGAAAGAATATTCACGGCAATATCAGACCAAAAAAGAATATGTTTGAAATAGTGGCGGCACATGGGATTCCATATGCAGCTACCGCAAGTGTAGGCTATCTGAATGACTTTATGAAGAAAGTGGAAAAAGCCAAGAGTATCAAAGGCACAAAATATATTCATATACTCGCCCCGTGTCCGACAGGCTGGGGCATTAAGACCGATGAAACAGTTGAAATTGCCAAAGAAGTAGTCGATTGCGGATTGTGGTATCTTGCGGAATACGAAAACGGACAATTCCATTTGAACTATCAGCCAAAGGAATTTTCCGATATAGAGAAATATCTGAAAAAGCAGGCAAGATTTAAACATCTGACAGATGATGACATAGAGATAATCAAAAAATCCCGTGATGAAAAATGGGAATATATCAATCAAAATTTTAAGTGAAATAGGAGAGATTGACATGAGCAGAGATGTAAATAATAAATATTGGAATGAGGAGCTTGAAACGCTTCCCCGTGAGGAACTCGAAAAAAGACAGTTGGCAGACTTACAGGAAATCGTAAAATTTGCATACGATCATGCACCGTATTATAAGCGTTCCTTTGATGAAGCAGGCGTAAAGCCCGAAGATATAAAAACTCTGAAAGATATTCAGAAATTCCCTTTTATCAATAAGACCACTCAGAGAGATACGCAGGGAGTAGGCTCCTTTTTGGGAGAGCTGGCAGCCGTTCCTGAAGAAGATGTCGTTTTCATTTCAACGTCATCAGGTTCGACAGGTGTTCCTACAATGAGTCCTTTCACGAAAAAGGATTTTGATGAATTTCAGGACACAGAAAGCCGTTGGTTCTGGCAGATAGGCATGAGACCGACTGACAGATATGTTCATGCATTGAATTTTTCCCTTTATGTAGGCGGTCCCGATGTCATCGGTGCACAGAATTTAGGGGCATTGTGCATATGGGGCGGTACTCTTCCAAGTGAAAGACTGCTCTTTGTTTTAAAGACATATAAGCCTACTGTGATATGGACATCTCCGTCATATGCATGGCAGTTGGGTGAAAAGGCTCTCAAAAGCGGTATTGATCCGAAAAAAGACCTGAATATCAAGAAAATCATTGTTGCAGGTGAATTGGGCGGTTCCATTGCCGCAACAAGAAAAGCCATTGAAGACATCTGGGGTGCAGAAGTTTATGATTTCTATGGACTTTCGGATATATTCGGAGCTTGTGCGGCAATGTGCGAAGCAAAAGACGGTCTGCATATTGCGGAAAATCACATTCTTGTTGAAACCGTTGATATTCATACAGGTGAAGTGCTTGAGCCGGGACAGGTCGGAGAGCTTGTATTTACCACTCTCAGAAAACACGCCCGTCCGTTGATTCGTTTCCGTACAGGTGATATTGGCTGGATAGACAATACAAAATGCTCCTGCGGAAGAACTCACGGCAGAATACATATTCAGGGCAGAAAAGATGATATGTTCATTGTTTCGGCAGTCAATGTATTTCCGAGTGATATAGAAGCCGTTGTGCGTGAGCAAAAGGGCATTACAGGTGAATATCTGATCCGTATCTTTGAAAAGGACTTTACAAACAAGTATGCCGTAGAGATAGAAAAATCTGCTGACAATACAAAGTCAGATGATGAAGTAGCGGCAGAGGTATCAGCAGCATTAAAAGCCCGTATCGGTGTAAAGCCTGCAAGGGTAGTTGTTCATGTTGATGGTGGATTGAATACCCGCTCCGAGCATAAATCAAGACGTGTGATAGATGAAAGAACACTTGACTATAACATATGAGTGCCATATAATAAAAAATCGGAAAGCGGAATAT
>DBXL01000217.1:0-226 GCA_002309275.1 Ruminococcaceae bacterium UBA1213
GAGGCATTTCTGTTTGTAATATTACATCTGCCATTGCCTGTGGCAAGGAGTTTTTTGCCGACTCTCGCCTGACGTTCAATAATAACAATGCTGTTTTTGCCGAAACGCTCACCGCACGTTACCGCACACGCAAGCCCCGACGCACCGCCACCGATAATCGCCACTTTTACTCTCTTTATCTCCATAAATTCACCGTCCACACCATTGCACATTGCTAATTGCTAAT
>DBXL01000217.1:239-7670 GCA_002309275.1 Ruminococcaceae bacterium UBA1213
TACTCCTCTTTTTTTCACGCAGTTCTTTGAAAAAATCCGACAGCATTTGAGAACATTCATTTTCAAGCACTCCGCCCACTACAACGGGCTTATGATTATACGGCAAATCAAAGAGATTTATCACGGATTTGCAAGAGCCTGCTTTATAGTCATACGAGCCGTAAACAAGCCTTTTGATACGTGAATTGATGATTGCCCCCGCACACATCGGACACGGTTCCAGCGTCACATACAAGTCACACTGCCACAATCTCCAACCGCCCAATTTTTTACACGCTTCATCTATTGCCATCAATTCCGCATGATACAACGCATTTTTTCCCGTTTCACGTTTATTAAAGCCTGTGCCGACTATTTCACCGTCTTTCACAACTACTGCACCTATCGGCACTTCTTCTATTTCATAAGCTTTTTTTGCCTGTTCTATGGCACATCTCATAAAATATTCATCATTCATACTACACTCCCAATGAAAACAACATCATTATTCCTGCAAATACAATGAATACCCATAACAGCGGTCTTGTCAGTATTATCTTCACTTTCTCCAATGATGTCAGACCGCTCTCACCTGAGCTGAATTCAAAAAATCCTATATTTCTCCTGTAAACCAGAAATAAGGATATTCCAAACAGTATGAACATACTCGCTATGAATATTAACCAGATTATTCCAAAAATCTCCTCAGCCATAACTTTTGAAAGGGCATTTACCCAGACAACAATGCCATTATTTAAAAAATGTACTATCATTGCAGGAAATAATGAGCCTGATGTTTTCCTTACACACGCAAACATCATTCCTGCCAAAAATGCAAAAATAATTCCCGATACACTGCCATGCATCATTCCAAATAAAAATGATGTCGCTAAAACAGAAAATCCCTGTCCGAAATCCGACATTCCACCCATGACAAAGCCTCTGAATGCAATTTCTTCGCATACTGCCGGTGCAACTGCCACAGCAAGTGTCATAAACATGACAGTGTATATATCCGTTTGGGGAATATCAACTTCCGAACCGCTAATCGCAGGAAAAAACATTGCTATTATTGTGATGATAAAATTCAACGTCATACATCCGCTGAATCCCAGAAGAACAAGCAGAAAATTATCAAATAAACCTGTTTTTTTCTGATATTTATTGATACACGCTTTCATTCCGCCAATGAATTTTGCACATATCAGAGAAACACACAGCATTGATATAACAGAAACCGCTGTCATCGAGAGCATATATGCCGGGAAGTTTTCATTCCATTTCAATACTGCAATCACAAATCCAAATATGATATTGACACAAAATCCTGCTATGCAAAAAACGGAAATTATGTCTATATTGCTTTTCAATTTTTCTCTCAAAAAAAATTTTTCATCAACAAAGTTATCTATTCCAATCATCTCCAGTCATATCAAATTCGATGCTGCAAGCATTGCCCCTAATTTTCCTGTATGGAAATTCAACGCCCCCTGCATCCATACAGCAAAAGGTTCTCTTAAAGGTGCGTCAGCCGACAATTCTATTGACGAACCAAGAGTAAACGCACCTGCCGCCATGATAACTTTACTGTCATATCCCGGCATATCCCACGGCTCAGGCGTGACAAACGAATCTATCGGGGACGCTTTCTGTATGCCACGACAGAAATTTATAAGCCTTTCTTCATTTTCAAGCATGACTGCCTGTATAATATCTCCCCTGACTTCATTATATCTCGGAGTCACTTTGTATCCCAGAATTTCATATAAAGCAGATGTGAAAATTGCCGTTTTGACAGCTTCCCCTGTAACGTGCGGGGCATTGAACGCACCCATGAAAAGCTCTCTGTTATTTCCCAATGTACAGCCAATTTCCTTGCCTGTGCCGGGGGTAGTCAGTCTGTAACTGCAATCTTCCACTAATTTTCTCTTGCCTGCAATATAGCCCCCCGTTGGTGCAATTCCACCGCCGGGATTTTTTATCAATGAGCCTGCCATTAAATCCACTCCCACTTGTGCAGGCGTGATTTTTTCCACAAACTCACCATAACAGTTATCCAGCATTACTATACAATTCGGTGCTAATTCATGTGCCAATTTCGCAATTTTGCCTATCTCATTTACCGTTAAAGTCGGTCTTAATGAATATCCCCTTGAACGCTGTATATATACCATTTTTGTGTCAGACTTGACGGCTTTTTTAATGCCTTCAAAATCCACTGTGCCATCTTCCAGTAAATCAACCTGTTCATAATTGATTCCAAATTCTTTCAATGAGCCTGATGACTCGCCATTGATTCCGATAACTCCTAAAAGCGTATCATACGGCGTACCCGTCACGGAAATCATTGTATCATTTGGTCTTAATACTCCGAAAAGTGCCACTGTCAATGTATGTGTACCGCTTGCAAAATTATGTCTGACAAGGGCATCTTCCGTATCAAAGACTTCTGCAAAAACCTGGTCAAGAGCTTCTCTGCCCCTGTCACCATAGCCATATCCCGTTGAAGCCGTGAAACAGCTTTCACTTACTCTTGCATTCTGAAACGCTTTCAGCATTTTATGCTGATTATACTCTGTAATTTCGTCTGTTATGTCAAGATACGGCTTGCATAATTCCATAGCCTTTTCAGACGCTTTGATGATTCTTTCATCTATTTCATAAAACGGTGTCATTTCTCTTTCCCCTTTTGATATAAAACTTTCCTTTATTCTCAAATCCCATAGATTTGTAAAAATCTTCATTTTCCCTTTCATCACGCATGATGAAAATTTTCCTGCCGTTCAGCAAATTGCAAAGGGCATTTACACATTTTGTCCCATAGCCTGAATGTCTGTAATTTTTATCTGTTGCAACCGCCCCTATCACTGCACACATTTCAGACTGTGCAACCGTCACAGCCGTTGCAATCAATTTTTCACCCTCACGAACTCCCACGCATAAAGCCGTTTCATGCCGTATTTTATGCGACATATCCAATACAAAATCCTCATATTCAGGCACTTCAAATGTATCGCTTTTACAGCTTTCCAGAAGCCTGTAAACTTCATTCAAATCAGGATTTATCTCTGCTTTTACATCTTGATTTACAGAAATTTTCTCCATAATAATTCCACTGTAACTTTCTTTGAAAATCTCCCTCTCACAAAGCACGCTTGTAAATCCTGTTATCTGCAAAAATTCTTTCAGCTCGTCAAAATCGGTTTGAGCCGTTGCATAAACAGTCATATCTCCGTAAAATTTCGATACAGCCGTGACGGGCATAGCATTTTCATACTGAATCCAAAATTCCGCAAAATCATATTTCAGCCCATAGCTTTCCAGCAGACACGCTATTTTACATGCATATATATTTTTTTCATATATCAGCGTCTGCAAATCCGAAAGCCTTGTGTTATCAATATAATAAATCATTCCGATAAAATTCTTTCTGCCGTGTATTTCACGACTTCAAAAACGCTTTCCATATCGTCAACGCTTGCAAGACTGCTTGATGAATGTATGTATCTGCAAGGAACTGAAACAGCTATTGTACGCACTCCATTCTTTGAACAGTGTATCGCACCTGCATCATTTCCGCCTGCTATCATGGTTTTCGTCTGCGTTTTGGCATTGGCTGACCTCGCTATCTGATAAAATTCCTTATCATACATAGTTGACCTGTCCATGAATGAAACGACTGCACCGCCACCCACTAAACAAACTCTTTTTTCATCTTCCGCAAAGGGTACATCTGCCGCTGTCGTTGCCTCAATGACTATTGCACAATCAGGATTAATTGTATAAGCTGCCGCTTTTGCACCTCTTAATCCAATTTCCTCCTGCACAACGAAACTGAAATACATATCATACGGCAATTCACTTTTTATCATCTCTATCAAGACCAAACAGCCAAACCTGTCATCAATCGCTTTGGAAATAATTCTGCCGTTTTTATTTTCATAGGGACTGTCAAACGTAACCATATCGCCCAATGAAACATATTTTTCCGCATCTTCTTTATCCTTTGCACCAATATCAATGCACAAAGTATCCTTCGAGGGAACTTTTTTTCTTTCGTCTGCACTTAATAAATGCGTCGGCTTGGCATTGATGACACCTGATATTTTATTTTTACCGACTTTCACCTGCTTTGCAAACACCGCTGTGTCATTGATACCGCCTATTTCTGCAAATTTCAGCGTACCGTCTGATTTTATATCCGTCACAATAAAGCCCACTTCATCCATGTGTGCCGAAAGCAATAATTTTTTCTTGGGAACTGCCTTTCCCTTTTTGAATACAAGCACATTTCCCATATTGTCAACGGTGATTTCATCAGCATAATTTTTTATTTCACTTAAAACAATTCCCCTGACTTCCTCTTCAAAACCTGATGGTGCATCCGCTTTGCAGAGTCTTTCTAAAAGTCCGTAATCAAGCATTTTCGGCACCTCCCTCCTGTACATAAACAGAAAGCAATTCTGCCATTTTTTCCATGTCATCAAGCGAAACGACTTCCACTTGTGTATGCATATTCTTTTCGGGAATTGACAAACAGCCTGTCATAACTCCGCCCCTTGATGATGAAATTTTATCTGCATTAGTTCCTGTCGAGCCTCCGCACACTTCATAGTCACATTCCATATCAAGACGTTTGGCAATATCTTTTATTTTATCCGTAACTTTTTTTGAAAGTACAGGCGATATGCTGATAATTGCCCCACAGCCGATTTTTCCGCTTTTTTCATCAGGTACCCCGTCCTGTTTTGCAAATCCAACATCAATTACAACGGCTTCATCAGGTTCAAGTGAATATGCCGAAATTCCTGCACCCAATTCACTTGTTTCTTCCTGTACAGAAAATACAAGCGACAATCTGCATGGAATATCTTTATTTTTCAGCAGTTCCGCACACTTCACCAATACTGCACAGCCTGCACGATTATCCAGTGCAGACACTGCCACCTGATTATTTAACAATTCCCTGAACTCACTGCATACAATGATTTTATCTCCCAAAGAAACAAGATTTTTCACTTCATCAGCGGAAAGTCCCGTATCTATCCAGATTTTGTCCTTTGAAAGCTCGTCATCATTTTTGGATAAATGGGGGGGCATTGTGCAAATGACACCTAAAATAGTTTCCTTTCCAAGCACTTTCACGGCACTGCTCTGCAATGTACGCAAATCAATTCCACCGACAGGCTCGGCTTTGATAAATCCATTTTCATTGATATATGTGACAATCAATCCGATTCTGTCCATGTGAGCGTCAAGCATGATATGCTTCTCTGCATTTTTATCGCCCATTGTGACAAGAATATCTCCCATGCCGTCAGCAGACACTTCCGCAAAATCTCCGACAAGCTCCTTTATGACATCAAGCATTTCATTTTCACTGCCTGAAACACCCCTGTCAATGCACAGCTCTTTTAAAATTTCTTTCATTCATTATCATTCCTTAATCATTCTCTTTTCAAAACGGAACATTTCAAACAGTTCGTCATCTTCATTGACATCACCATGATATTTATTGAAAAACTCCACTATTTTAAAACCGCACCTGTTGACATAAAAATGAATATTTCTTTTTTCAAAATACGGTGTAACGGTTTCCCAGACTTTTACATTCGGATAGAGTTTTTCAACCTCGCACCATGCTTTATAGCCGATACCTTTACTATGACATTCGGGCTTGACAAAAAGCAATTCCAAATCACCCTTTTCGCCGTCAACAGCAACGACTACTCCACCTACTTTTTCACCGTCAAGCATGATTCTGTAAGCCGTTCCGCTGTCAATGGATTTACTGATTGTTTCCCTTGAAATGACATTATTATCTTCTTCAAAATGTTCATCTCTTGTGCCGAATTCCTCCAAAGCACCGTAATTGAAAGCCGTCTGATTATCCGTTATAAACTGCTCTCTGTCGTCAGTTTCAAGGGGAATTAATTTTACTTCTGCCATTTCAATCCCTCACTTCAGTTCGTTGACAATCCTCTTGAAATGCAAGCCCTTTTCCGCAAAATTCTTATACATATCAAAACTTGCACTTGCCGGCGACATGGATACTATATCACCTGATACAGCGTTTTCTCTTGCCTTTTGAACGGCTTCTTCCATACTGTTGACACGGATTATTACAGGATTTCCCTCTTTATAGGTCGGGGCATTTTTCGTTGCCGTTTCAATTTTATCCGCCGTTGCACCGAACAATATCAATACTTTTACTTTCTCAGGTACAACTGTACCCATTTCATCATACGGGATATGCTTATCATATCCGCCCGATATGAGTATAATTTTCCTGTCATAAAGTGAGAGAGTTCCTTTAACGGTTCTTGTAGGACTTGTGCCGATAGCGTCATTATAATATCTCACTCCGTCAAGCTCTCTGACAAGTTCGGCTCTGTGCTCCACGCCGTTGAAATTGATGGCAACATTTTTTATTATAGCAGGCTCTGCCATTCCCCATACGGCACATACTGCCGCAAGATAATTTTCTATATTATGCAGACCGGGTATTCTTATATCAGATGTATGCATAACAATCGTTTCTTTGCCGTATTCACTCATGGTGATACTGCCGTTTTCTGCAAGGAATGCACCATTCCAGACTTTATTTTTACGGGAAAATTTGAAAGTCTGACCTCTTGTGAATTCCTCAAATGAATTGGATATTTCATTGTCAAGATTCAATACAGCCTTTCCAAAAGCATTCTGATGAAGAACAATATTCTTTTTGCTGTCAATGTATTCCTGCATATCCTTATGAATGTCAAGGTGATTGGGGGCAAGGTTGGTTACTACCGCAATATCAGGACTTTTTCTCATGGAGATAAGCTGGAAGCTTGAAAGCTCAACCACTGCCACATCATCAGGTGAAATCGTTTCAATATCAGGTAAAAGCGGTCTGCCGATATTTCCACCCAAATGTACTGTATAGCCCTGTGCTTTGAGAATTTCGGAAATAATGGTAGTAGTGGTAGTTTTGCCGTCACTGCCTGTTACAGCAATAATTTTACATGGACACAAATCAAAGAATACTTCCATTTCACTTGTGATAACAGTACCGTTATTTCTGGCAGCAACGAGTTCAGGCATATAGAATTTCATGCCGGGTGTACGGAAAATAATATCTGCATTGAGGTCTGTTAAATATGTTTCGCCCAATCTCAATTCTGCACCGTATTCAACCGCTTTGTCAGCATCTTCTCCAAGCTTGTCACGTTCACGCTTATCACACGCCAAAACATTTGCACCATACTTTTTAAAAAGCTGTATCAATGGTAAATTACTCCTGCCTATACCACAAAGGGCAATCGTTTTACCTTTAAGGCTCTCCAAAAATTGTTTTATATTGTTTTCCATAAGTAAAATCCTCCCTATTCATTATCAATAATATTATTATATTCCAACTTCCTCATAAATTCAATAGAAAAACAGACAACAGCATAAAAAGCCGTTGCC
>DBXL01000128.1 GCA_002309275.1 Ruminococcaceae bacterium UBA1213
ATATTTTAACACGTTTTATCACTAATGTCAATATATTCTATTACTTAATTTTTCTCCTGTTAATCGGCACTCATTTTTATTTCTTCCGCAATGTTCATCTTTGAAAGCAGTCTTACCGGTTTGAGAATTGTTGCCATCAGAATGATAAACGAAACAACACCTGTTATCACTGCAAAAAGGACAGGATCTTTTACAGGTACACTCATATCAAGCAGTGTAAGTGCCTTTGAAATGATATGCAGGAAATAAAGTCCGAAAATTACAGAAGCAATAGACGATAATCCTGCTGTAAAGGCTGTTTCAAGAGTGATAAGCTTTCTGAGCTGTTCCCTGCTCATTGCAGATGAATAGTAAACAGCGTATTTGCGTCTTGACTGCTCAAATCCCATCAGCATATTACTGAAAGTTCCCAAAAGTGACAGTGCAAATCCAAGTGTGATAATGGCATACAGCACGGAAAGAACACTGTTCAGATTTTCATTCAGAGTAGCAGTGTATTCTTCTGTCAGAATAATCGAAGAATCATCATCTGCCATAGTCGAACGCATTGTTTTCAGGACATTTCCCATTTTTGCAGGCTCAGTGACTATGAGGACCGTCTGCGGCTGGTCAAAGTAAATAGCTTTGTATGTGTCCATATTCAACAGTACGGTGTTCCCTCTGCTATTGAAAACGGAAGCATCACATAAAGAACTTATTTTGAGTTTAAGTTCTCTGGGGTGGTATTTTTCTGTATTGAGTCCCAAAGTGACTTCATCACCGATAGTCAAAGAAAGCTTTGAAGCAAGTGTCTTATCCACACATATCTCATTTTCAGCGACTTTATTCGGAAGCTCACTGATTCCGCTGAAATACCTGAAACCGCTGCTATCGTATCCAAAAACGGTAAGGTCACGTTTTTCACCGTTCCATTCAGCCTTTGTTTCGTAGGACAGATTTGTATAATACAGCTTTTCAATATCTTTTACACCGTCAATATTTTTGATGATAAAATCATATCTTTCCCCTTCCTGAGAGGCAGGTGTTACCATAATATTGCAGTCATAAATGGGAGTGCTGAAAAGCTTTATCATTGAATTAGAAAGCACAACCATCGCTATTGTAAGCGACATAGCGGAAAGAATCAACTGAAAGGAAGAAATGCTGCTTTTTTTAGATGCTATTTCTTTGACGGCAAGTTTGGCAACAGGCATATTGGATTTATGAAACACATCAGCCAGTACATTGGATACTATTTTTACAATCATGGGGAAAAGCATCACTGCACCGATTGCCGAACAGAGTGCCGCCAGAACTATCATAGTAAAATCTTCAGATGTCATATATGAAACCGCACCAAGTATAAGAAGGATTATGCCAACAGTGGTAAAAAGTTTTGAAGGCAGGTAAGCAGTTTCTTTCGTACCGAAAATAATATCACGCACAGGCTTTTGGGAAGCCCTGAAAATAGCCGCTGCAGAGAAAATACATTGTAAGAGGATAACAGACAGTATCACCAGACAAACAGACAGTGGTGTAATACCATCTGATATTTCCATTTCAATATCGACAGCCGCAGAAAAATAACCTAAATCGGTGTTACTTCTGAAAGGCATGAACGCCGTTGTTCCAAGAATGCCTCCGCAAAGACCATAAAAGGCACTTTCAGCCAGAAGAAGAAATCCTGTACTTTGGATACTGCCGCCGATACTGCGGAGTGTTCCTATAAGCGACATTCTCTCATTAACGATGTGTTTCGACATTGACACGACAATGAAGCATACCATCAGAAAAACTACCGCAAAGATGAGATAGTAAACACTAAGTGCACTGTTTAAAGAATCGTCTGAATCCGTAGAGGTAGTGCCGAATATCAACAAATCAGGATTTTGGGCACTCATGGAAGCGATAGTGTCACTTATCTGATTGTCAGGTACATCTGCCAGATAGGTAGAAACAGAGTCCTTATCGTTGCCGGCAATAGCATTTGCCATTTCACGTGTAGTAAGGATACAAACCGGATGAGTCTGCAAAAATTTAGCGGGAGAAGCTATTTCCAGTATTTTGAGTTTGAATTCTCTGCCACCCTGTCCTTTTATGCTTAGTTCATCACCGACTTTTTTATCAAACTGTTTTGCCACCGCTTCAGTAACCGTTACGCCTCCATCGGTTGAAAAAGGTCTTTCCAGCAGTTTCATTTCATAAGCGGATTGTGTATCCATACCTACGATACCGATATTCACTTTTTTTACATAGTTAAGATAATCCGGATTGGGTGTAGTCATGGTAATGCCGGCAATCGTCTGCTCAAGTATTCTGGTATTCTGCGGGAAAGCGGAAGGCTCCACTTTTACGGTACTGGAATAGCTGTATATCATAATATCAGCTTCACCGAAATTGGCTCTGAAATAATCTCTCAAACCATTCTGTGCCGTATTGATGCCGGAGATACAGAACAATGCCGTAAATGCAGCGGCTGCAAGGGAAAGAATGATAATAGCAGTACGCAAAGGCTTTCCAATTACATTTCTCAGAACTATTTTTAATCTAATCATATTATCACCACACCTTTATTCTGTTTTCGGGAGCTACATACATAGGCTCATTTTCTTTTATATCGTACACCGAATAGAATGGCTCCATGGAAGAAACAACCGCATTCACTCTTGCTTCGTCAGGACTGTGAATATCTATATATATCTGAGTAACGACATCTTCAACCATTGCAAGAGTTGCACAATACTCCGCCATGCCCTCCAGAATCTCTTTTTGAGCTTCCCTGTCGTCAGTAACACCAAGAATACATTGTACCCCACCAAGATCGGCAAGATTTTCCGAAAGAGTCTGTTTGCCGTTTATGTTGTATATATCCAGTATTTTATAATCGTTGTAATACTTTTCGGCTTTATCCATAAGAGCTTTATAAGCCTCTGTGTCCTTCTCCGTTATCCATTTTTCATTGTAGCAGCCGTTTTCATCGTAGTGGAAGCCGTTGGAATCAAAGGCATGGTTCATCTCATGGGCAATTACATGACCAAGACCGCCAAGATTTTTGTATTCTCCCTGAGAGGGATCAAAGGAAGCAGGACTGAGCATTGCGGCAGGCAGTGTAACAGTATTAAGGGAGGGATTATACATGGCATTGACCATTGTAGGAGGCATACCCCATTCCTTTCTGTCCACTTTTTGGAAAAGTTTCTTTTTATCCTCCTGCACCTTTGTCTGATTCAGGCTGACGACATTTTGCAGCAGAGTTCCTCCACTGTCCTCTGATTTTATATCAAACGGAGATACATATTTGTCATCATAGCCAATCAGGAAAATCATTTTATCAAGTTTATCAAGAAATTTTTTCTTGGAGTCATCAGAGAGTCTGTCACAGTCCGAGATAAGTCTGCGACAGGATTCTCTAATATCTTCAAGCATTTTATCCGCTTTCTCCAGAATAGCGGGAGTACAGATTTCTTTGCCATATAAATAGCCGATTTCATTAACCAGAGTTTTATTAATAAATGATGCTGCCTTTTTTTCTATAGATTGTCCGTTATCTGCAAAAGAAGGAATATTTTTGAACATGGAAGGCGGCATGGAATTGCTGTATGCAAAAATGAGACAGGTCAGTGCATAGTCTTTGAGTACAGGAAGATTTTCGTCAGTGAGATATTCATTGATTTTCTCTGCCTGTCCCACATCATAAAGAATGACCTCATCCACATCATAGTCAAAAGCCCTGAAAAGATTTTCAGTATTGATATTGCTGAAAAGTGCGGCAAAATCTTTTTTGCTGTAAGGATGATAAATTTTTGACATATCATTGATATTATCAGAGTCCATTGCTTCCGACATAATATCACCGACCATTTTAACGGCTTTTTTCGCTCTTTGAGTTGCATCACTGCGTTCCGCTTTCAGTGCAACAAGACTATCTCTGACAAGGTCGCCAAGCTGATTGTAACCATTGTCTGTTCTGGTGAAGTTTTCCTTCATATTGCCACAGGTATTCATATTACCAATGTATAATTTATACACAGAGGTATCATAGGCATCCGGATCGACCATAAAAGAGAAAAAAGTATTTACATTATAATCTTGAAAGAGTTTACCGACAGCGTTTATGTATTCTTCTGTATTTTGGCATTTCTGTATCATATCAACAGCAGAAATAATCAAACCGGCACCATCTTTTTCTCTCTTATCCGTGTTTACATACTGATTACACAGTTCTTTCACCATTTGTTCATTGCTGCCTGCTGTATTTTTGTTTTTTACACAGCTCTCAATAATTTTTGATACATCTTTTCCCAGTTCCAGACTTATTTCATCATTGGTACCGAATGAATTCTCTCCATATGGTATCTGACCATTGACAAGATAGTCATAATTAATACAGCCGTAGTAATTTTGACTGATAGAGGGTTTATCGGGCTTTTTTGTCTGGAGAATACCGGAAGGTTCAGGCATCTGAGGCGGTTCTCCGCTGCATGATGAAAAAATGGAAAGCATTGAGGCTACAAGAAGAATTGCTGCACATTTTCGTTTCATATTCTGCACCCTTTCTATATTCTGTAATACCGACATAAATGAAAATCATGTCGAAAAATCAATAATATCATCTTCATAGTAGCATATTTTTGAGATATTTGCAATATATATATCAAAAAAAAGCCCTGAAAACACAACGTTTTCAGAGCTCTTACGGGCTGAAACAGAATTTTTTTATATAATCATTTCAACTTCCTGCACTCTCGTAGGCAGAGAGTCCCTTGTGCCATATCAAAAGGGCTACCAACATCACAATAACAGATATAAGGACAGTTCCGCCTATATTGAAAAGGGGATTCTGACCTGTCAGCAGATATATACACGGATAATAACCCGTAAAGGCAAAGGGAATGATATAAGTAATAAATGTGCGGATAAATAAAGAATATATCGTAGTAGGATACTTGGCAAACTCATTCATGCCGTAAACCATTTGTATGATAAAACCGCTGCTTTTAATCCAGAATGCCAATGCACCTGTTGCAATTTTGATAGCAGTATATATCAGCGTTGCAAACGGTATCACTACAATGAACAGTGCCACACTTAAAGGAGTGATATATAAATTGACACTGCCTGATACATATACCATAAGGGCTATGCCTACAACAAGCTCGCCTATTGCATCTACTTGAAAAGTTTCTGCTATCACATGAAAAAGAGGATTGATAGGTCTTGTAAGATATTTATCAAAATCACCTTTTTTCACGATAAAGTAACCTACACACCATAAATTGTCTGTCAGAAGATGGTCTATGCCTTTAGGTATCTGTGAAAAACCGTATATAAAGACGATCTGTTCAAAAGTGAAGCCTGCAAGATGAGGTATCTGTGAAAAAATGATGAAGATAAATGCAATTCCGACAGCCTGGTCAATGAGAAAGCTCACTGCTCCTGTCAGAAAATCCGCTTTATACTCCATAATGCGTTTTAAATTCTGTGCAACAAGGATTCTGTATATTTTGAAAAATCTACGCATATTATCCCCCCTGTACACTCAGACGTTTGACAGCATGAAACCATATCAGCTTTGACAGGGCATATATCAGAATTGCCCATACTGCCTGCACGCCAAGACGAAAAATAATTTCAGTCATGCCGTATTTTCCCATGTATATCATAACGGGAGTATAGTTCATGGAGGAAAACGGCATATATTCCAGCGTTGTTCTCAGAACATCGGGCATGAATGCAAGAGGAATGAGAGTGCCTGAAAGGAATCGGAGAATGCTGTCTTTGAGAATACTCATTCCCCAGAGATTTTTGACATAGAAAGCCATAAATCCAAAGCACAAATTAACCCTGAATGAAACAAGATATGCCAGTGATGTGCTGACGAGATATAAAAGAAAGTGCAGTATATCAAACATAACTTTTCCTGTCATCACAAAGCGGTATATTTCAAGACCAAGTATCATTGGAACTGCAAATATAATGAACTTCAGCAAGGCACAGCCAAGTTCATTGAATAAATAACTCATATCTGTATTGACGGGCTTGATAAGCCTCATGGCAATACTGCCGTCTTTTATTTCTTCACCGACACTGTCGCATACCGAGCTGAAAGTAAGCTGATTGGTCATATTGGAAAGAAAAAGATACAGCGTCATATCGACCATCGAAAAGCCCATAAAAGTGTCACTGCCCGATGAATTGAAAACCGCTCTCCACAGATAGTACATGACAAAGCAGTATATCAGACCGCCTATGACAAAGCCAAAAAAATTCATTCTGTATGCAATCAGAGTTTGTATGCCCGCTTTCACAAACGGGACATACTGTCTTTTTATTTTTCTTAACGTAAAAATCCCCCTTCCTAAAAATTATCCATTATTCCGTATCCTCATAGAAATCACCGCTGTCAATGTCGATAAGCTCACTTTGACGCATTTTCATTCTCATACGGTCATTTTCGACTGCCTCCGAAACCGCCTCATAAAAATCATTGGAATGTCTGATATTTTTTACAATGAGAGTAGGATTGGTCTTATCCTTTGAATAAACGGTGACAGTGCCAAGACCGAATATTTTCTGACCGAGCGTTCTTGAATAGGACATATCCACTATGCGATATAAGAGAATTTCATCTCTTGTACTGGTAAAAAATCCCCTGTCGATGACAAGCTTTTTTTCTTTGAGGGTATAGACTGTGAAAGTCCAGGGAATTCCTAAAAATCCCCATCTTTTTCTTTCACGCATAATATATTCTTCCTGTTTTTTAGCCATTTTTTTAACCTCCCTGACAAAAAAATTCCATTATCACATTTATTATACATGATATATACGGATTTATCAATACACCAAATAATAAATTTCAAAAAACAAACGGCAGACAGCCGAAACTGCCTGCCGCCGTTCATACTGAAATTTACGAAAATCCTCAACAATCAGAGATCGAGGTCACCCTCGTTATCATCGCCGCCTTCACTGCTGTCGCTTGTTACGATGATATCCTCTACTTCAAATTCAAAGATTTCCATACCTACAGGAATATACTTTCTGTTCATAACATTCATCCTTTCTTAAAATCAGTTAGCCAGGTTATAGCTTGCTGAAATCACTTTGCTGTAAACAATGTTTCCATCTCCACGTACAACATAACCAACTGCATAGCCGTAACGAGTCTTATCAGTATCAGCTCTCAAGTTAGACCTCTGGGTACCGTAATGTGCTGTAATCTTGTCGCCCGATGATGCAACCTTGCTGCCCTTTTCAATCAGTTTGGCTTTCATTTCTTCTTCTGTAAGAGTACCGTTCAAGAGATCGAAATCAGCAGCTACATCCGTATAATCCAGAGAAGAGTTTGTACCAACAAGAATACCTACTTCACTAGGCAATCCCTCCGTTGTGGGAACTTCATACTGTGATATGAACTTCAGAGCATCTCTGCCCTGGGTATCTATGCCCTGTACTGCCGATATTGTAACAACGGGTTCGCTAACAACAACTTCACTTTCGGGAACATATACAGCAGTAAGATTCTTTTCTCTGTTGACAACTTTGAAGCTGTATTCCGGATACATACTTACGAGTTCGCCGTCAGCATACCAGCCTCTGAACTTCTCATCTTCCGCATCTTCATGTGCAATGGTTTCAGGAGCAGAAACTTTTATGCTCTTTGCACTGTCAACCATATCATAGCCATGATAAACAACTTTATATACTCCTGTGCCATTGCCTTCTTCATCTGTAATCTCAACTGCACGACCAGCGGATGTACCTACTACTTCACCGCCTGTTACCGTTGTCACATACTTGATGGCATGTACAAAATCAACACTGTACACATCAGAATAGAGAGTTGTCTGATAGCCGGTTTCATCACCATAAGCATCTGTGCCTACTACCTTTTTAACAACTGCATATGCTCTTGCATGGATACCATTGTCAAGGTCGGGAACAAGATAAGTCGTGCTGTTTTTCCTTGTAGCTTTTTTGCCGCCTTTTTCATCAAGTGCAACGAACTCATTCTCATCATTGTAGTAACCAATGTTGCCATTTTCATCTGTCACTATCTCAGCTTCGCCGTTATAATAAACGATACCTTCCTTAACGATCTCGTATGTTTCACCTTCTGCCACCGAAACATCAAGACCGAGAAGAATATTCTTTTTGCCGTTCAGGAACTGAGCGTCAACATCAACTTCTTCGCCTTCACGTACAAAGTCAACTGTTACATTTGAATGAATGCCTGCAATAACTTCATCCTTGTCACTGCCGTTTTCAGTAAGTTCCCACTCTGCAATAGCTTTGCCGAAGTAGTAACCCATACCGCTGACTTGTACGGAATGTTTGCCGAGAATCTTAGATTCCGTTGTACCTGAAAGCTTATAGTCTGTACCCTTTACAAGTTCTACACTACCGTCAACACCATTAAGTACAACCTTTACATCTGCATGGACTGTTGCAATACCGAAGTCAAATCTTGTTATAACATTCGGATCGATAACAATATCTTCATCAACAATTTCTCTTCTGATACAGAATACCTCATCAGGAGCACTTATTGACAAGTTTCTTGAAGTGATCTTTGCAGTTACTTTATATTTGCCTGCATCTACAGGAGCTCCGGAAAGCTTCGTAACAGCAGTTTCATCTCTATTGAATTTCCAATATGTCAGTTCAATCTTTGTGCCATCGGGGAAAGGCTGACCGTCTGCGGACTGAACAGTTGCAACAACTGCCTGGGGAGCTTCTCTGTTATAAATAGTTTCCTCAGGAACGATGATTTTCGCACCCTGTGCTTTTTTATCTACTTTCCACTCAAATGTTACTGTACCTTCATAGTTTCCTCTACCGTGAATTTCAGTAATGTAGTTGTTGTCGAAGTCAACAGATGATGTAAATACCTCAGTAGTACCTGAAACTCTGTAATCAGGCTTATTAGTAACTTTGCCATCTGCATCGAAAACAGGATTTACAAGAGTATCACTTTCAACAGCGGCAGTGATTTCCTCACCGGTGTAAGTAACTGACGGAAGATTCGTTTCAGGATCATAATCTGCACCGGGGAATATATTCCATACAGGATTACCATCAGCGTCAAATGTAGCACCATCATGGAGCATAAATGTAAACATTTCTTTGGTAATCTTTTTGGGAACGATCTCAAATTCAGGATTGTAATCAAGGTCATCAATTACATAGTTATCGAAGGAAACGTTCTTGTCAAGATAGATATAATATGTGCCTACATCTGTATTGTTCTGGAAATCAACCTTGAGGGCCTTGCCGAAGCCAACAGTATCTTTACCGGTTTCTGCGTCTATATCAGCATCAACAACACCTCTGTCGCCTTTTGCCTTTTCAAAGGTATATTCTACAGGTACATTTGCAGTGCTTTCACCGAACTCGATGCTCTGACCTTCGTCAGGATAGATCTTTGTACTTCTCTTAGCTATGTTGATAACATCTTTGCATACAAGATTTTCTACATCATCATAGTTAGGATGATCTGTGCAGCTGATAACTCCGATATATTGACCTGCTCCTACAACTTCTTCAGGTGTGAGAACTTTTTCAGCATCAATTATTCCGGCTGCAACCAGTCCGTCAAAGTCCAGCTCTTCATTGAACTCACCTTCAAGTGCATAGAACTCAACTACCGGCTCATAGCCTTCTGCTTCCATGTTAACATTGGAAAGAACTGTATATCTTTCCTCAAGACCAACGCCATCATAAACAAGTTCCTTCGGAACAACAAGTGAAAGTTCTATATTACTTGACGGATACTTATTGATAATAAATTTGCCGTTTCTTGTATCACAGTAGTTGCCCTGACCTTCAACAGTGAAGTCATAGCCTTCCTCATTTGCATTGATGAAATCATCATGAGGAGAAACAACATAATCTGATTCTTCAACGAGGTTGTAGAGAGTTGTACCTCTCTTGTCGATAAAGGTGATGTCCGGCTCCTGTTTGTTAGAATTATACGTTGCATCTTCCTTAACAGAGAACGTAAAGTCATCTTCTCCTTCTGCAGGTTCTGCAATGCTCTTAGGATCGATAAACCATTTATCTGTAAGTTCAACTGTACCTGTATAGTTGCCCTGACCTGTTGCACTGATAACATAGCCTTCTTTTTTGTCCTCAGTTACACGGTTTGCCAATGTTGCTTTCACATCGCCTGAAAGAGTATAGTCAGGAACTATTGCACCGCTATTTGTTATACGGTTGCTGTAATTTACATCAGAGATTATATCAGTCATGCTGACATCATCTGTTATATCAAATTCAAACTTGCTGTATGTTTTTCTTGCATTTGCGATAGCAAACTGAACATTTTCCGCTGTAAGCTCTTTCGGCTCGACAACAAGCTTCAACTCAACTGTTTCTGCAGGCTCTTCTGTAACTACTGTAGCAGTATTGACAAGAGTAAGCTCATAGTTGTCACCATATTCATAACCTACTATGTTCTCCTCGTTCTCATCATAAACAGGTACAAGTCCTTCAAAGTCTGAAGCAAACTTATAGCCGTATTCGCCTGCATTAAGCACGCCTGCACCGTTTACTTCGCCGTCAACTACAACAAGACCTGTTTCGGGCACCGTTTCGCCACCCTCTACAGTACCTTCAAGTGTATATCCAACAACCGGTGTTGCCTGGCTGTATGTGATTGTGGCAGATTCGGGAGTTACTGTAACAGGTGCTCTTACTATATCAAATTCAGCTGATACAACTTGAGTAATATAGTTCTGAGATGTAACAGTTGTTTCAGCCTTATAATGACCAACCACTTTGGGAGCTTTTGTAAGCTCTACCCACTGACCATCGACCAACTGCTTATAAGAATAGGGAGCTATTGTGAAGCCGTTGCCGTCCACCTCACTGCCGTTATCATCAGGAAGTTCATCAGGTGTTTCCTGACCGTCTTTGAGCTTCTGAGTTACGGTGAACTCCTGCTCATACGCTGTATCATTATTATAGGTATATGTTTCAGGAATATTGAGCTGCATAAGCATTTCAGCCTTGTCGATATACCATTCAAACGTCTTGACACCTGTGTAGTTGCCTGTATAAACTTTTTCCTTTACCGTGTCACCCGTTTCAGGAGCAATCTTATCAACCTCTTCATAAGCAGCCTCTATTGTTACAATGTAGTGGTCAACTACTTCTTCACCGCCGAGGTTTGCATTTTTTGCTTTTACAGGCACAAACGTTACGGTATAGTCCTCATCTTTTACGAGAGGTTTATCACTTTTTTCACCCGTTACATTGTTATAGAAATCTTTGTGAGTAAGACTTACAGACGGTTCACGTTCCTCTGTATTATAAGTAACAACATATCTGCCATCCTGCAATGTCTGAACTACATTGTCAATGGAGAACTCAATATCAACCTGATCGATAGGCTTCTGCTTAATCTCAAAGTCATGGAACAATGAAACGAAAGTCTCAATCTGCTCAGGCTTAACTCTTGCCTCAACGGAATACTGACCAAAACTTGTCGGAGTGTCTATTGTAGCACTACTGCCCTTTTCGTGATACATCAAATCCTCTGAAAATACTATATCAGACCTTTGGATATTGTATCTGTTTGCGGGGTTGTCATCAAAGTCATCGACATACTTTTTCTGGATCGGAACATGGTCACCATAGAAATACTCACCACTTTTTACAGTAAGCTCTGCAACCTTTACGGTAGGTGCGTCATACTCGTTGAGACATTTAAGATTGAGGACAGATGTATTTGCGGTATTCTCACCTGCGAATACATGAGTATGTGTAGCCTTGACATTTGAAGCTTTCGCCTTGTTTCCGCCATGTATGGTGTACTCATAGGGACTCTTTATAGCCAAGACCTTGTTATTTGCATCTACTTCTTTGTCCACATAAACTGATGCAACGTTCGGCTTGAGCTGAAGTTCTACTCTTGAAACAACCTTGTCGAGGTTTGCAAGAGCAACTTTGTTTGTAAGGAACGACACATCATCACTGTCTTTGTCATAGACAACTGTACCGTTGGCTCTTTCAATTTCTAAGATTTCCTCTGCCACCTCACTGAGGTCAAACAAAGCCATTATCTCAAAATTCTTTTCAATCGTGCCATAGTAGTTTTCAACATCAGCCGGTACTATAGTAGCAGTTGCCACACCTGCTTCTACGTTGTTTTCATAGGATATGAAGTAGTCCTCACCTTCCACGGGATCGCTCTCATAGTCCTCTTCATTTTTCCATTTTACCACAACAGGTGTCAACGCTTCGCCTGTGTATGCTACAGGTGCAACAGACTCAACTTTAAACACGTCAGAAATATCAATAGGTGCCAAAACACCCTGAAGCATCAGTACACCATTTTCATTGCTGAATACCTGCCATGCATCACCGAGAGAGGCTGCTGCAGTATAAGGATATTCGCTCAAATATTTTGTTTCGTCGAATATTTTTATAGAATTCGGATCATTAGGATCAGAGTACTCTTTAAATTTCTTGTAGCTGAAGAACAATCTCGCATCCTCTTCATCTGCACCTAAATCATTGCTGCCAACTGATACCAGACCCCCGTCGTCCAGTTCATCGTCTTTAGCCATAAGGAATGCTTCCTTTGATTCCACATTCTGATCATCTTCCTCATCAGAATGTCTTGCTTCTACAAGTCCAAATCTATAACCATTGGTTATATAGAAACTTGAACCCGGCATGAGAATATCGCCTGCTTTAAGCGAAGATACATCCTCTATTTTCCCGCTATAGAATTTACCCACTCCAGGTAATATAACAAATGTGAACTGAACAGTGTCTATATCATTTTCAGGATCACTATCCTCGTTGAGTGCTGCATAAGCACCTGCAGGAGAGATAACAACATCTATGGTACCTGCTTTTTGCCAGTCTGCATCATTCGTCGCAGACATACTAACCTTGTAATCTGTATCCAACTCAAGGGTAGTACTGCCGTCTGTGACGGTAATATCGGGTTTACGATTGTTTTCACCGCCGTCAACCAAAACAATGTAAGATTCATTGCCCTGACTGATGACAAGCGGCTTGCCGTTCATGGTAAAAGATACGTTGTCAGCACTGAACTGGAAACCACTGCTGGGTTCTACAGCATTTACAACGATACTGCTGCTCATGTTCTTGTAAGCAGGTGTCATCACAGCTGTGCCTGACACGAGCATAACTGCAAGCAATGCCGCAAGTATGCGTTTAGCCATGTTTTTGGATTTCTTGTCCATCTAATAATTCCTCCTTAAAATTATAATCTTAGTCAAATACACACCCTCACCTTTCCCCGCAACCCATTATATAACCTCTAAGGCAAAGGCAAAGCTATATATTTTCTATATTATATAACATTTTCCTTGAATAATCAATATCTTTCATAAAAAAATATATACAAAAAATTTTTCCTGTGTGTACCAACTGTATCAATAATATATATAAATTTTACTCTATGAATTCAAATTTTGTAACATCAAACAATCCGCAGTCTGTAATCCTTATTTCCGGTATGACAGGCAGTGCCATGAAGGAAAGTGTAATAAACGGATCAATATGTCTGTTGACTCCCATTTCATACGCTTTTTCTATAATCTCATCAAGTTCCGGTATAAATTCATCTGCACTTTTCATGCTCATCAGTCCGCCAAGTTCGAGAGGCAGTTTTCCTATCACTTCACCGTCTTTTACTATGACATATCCGCCATTGATATTTTTAAGTATCTCAACCGCTTTGAGCATATCAGAATTATTGTCACCGATAACTATAATATTATGGGAATCATGGGCGACTGTCGTTGCGATGGCACCGTGTTCAAGTCCATAGCCGTCTATGTATGCACAGGCATGAAAATCCTTCGCATGATGTCTTTCAATAACCGCAATTTTTCTTATATTCCCCTCTGCCATGCCTTTTTCTATGCGTCTGTGTGACATTTCAAGTTTCGTTGTTGCTATCTGATTTTCAATGATGCCGATTACGGAATATTTGTATTTTATGGGAATGTCAAAGGCTTTTTCATCTATGTATCCCACATTGACAGACGACATCAATTTTTTACTGTACTCTGTATTGACAGGCTCCGGTATATCTTCCAGCGGTATTCCGTCTTTATAGACAGCCTCTATATTCATATTTTCAAAATCATCGAATACCACTATATCTGCCTTGTATCCGCAAGCGATTGCTCCGATTTTTTTCAAGCCGTAAATATTGGCTGCATTGATGGTCGCCATTTGAATTGCCTTTACAGGCGACAGCCCCAATGCAACAGCCTTTTTGACGTTGGCACGCACAGTTCCCTCTTTACGTATATCTGCAAGGTGCTTGTCATCTGTACAGAATGCCATTCTTGAAGTGTCTATGCTGTTTTTGACAACTCCTTTTATAATAGCCGTGAGATTCTTGGAAGCCGAGCCCTCTCTGACAAGCACCGCCATTCCACAACGTAATTTTTCAGCAGCTTCTTCATAGGTAATGCTTTCATGGTCTGTATTAACTCCTGCCGTTACATAGGCATTCAATTCTTTTCCCGTTACCATAGGCGAATGTCCGTCTATCATTTTATCGGAAAAGCCCTCTATTTTCTTTACGATTTCCGGATAACAGTCAAGCGTTCCCACAACATTCATTAACTCGCCAAGTCCGAGTACATTGGGATTATCATGGAATTTCAAAAGGTCGTCTGCTTTGAGAACAGCCCCCGAATGCTCAAAGGGCGTTGCAGGCACGCATGACGGCAGCATGACATAATAATTAACAGGACATTTTTCAGCCGCTCTCAATATATTTTCAAGTGCCTCCATGCCTCCCACATTGGCAATTTCATGGGGATCGGTTATAACAGTGGTTGTTCCCCACTTCAACTCCTCATAGGAATATATGGGCGGTGTCACCATTGACGACTCTACATGAAGATGTGCATTGATGAACCCTGACGAAACATACTTTCCCTTGAGGTCTTTTTCAGATTTGCCGTTATACTTTCCCACACCCACTATCATTCCGTCTGTGACCGCAACATCACCTTCCACAATCTCTCCTGTGAACACATTGATAACTTTACCGTTCTTCAGCACCAAATCAGGCAATTCTCTTTCCTGTGCCGTTTCAATAAGTCTTTCAAGCATTTTATTCAATCCCCCTTTTATCGAGTGTGGAGAGTGGAGAGTTGAGAGTGGAGCTGTTATATTTTCCGCTTTCTCTGTAAAAATCCAAGTTCACAACCACTCCACTCTCCACTCTCCAAACTCCACTCTATTTTTCAAACTCCGCTAACTCTTTTAAATGATTTTTATATCCTTTCCGTACAGACGGATATTTGACTAAAAATTTTATACTTTTCCCCAGAAGCAAAAAGCTGTATTTCCAGAATGCTGACTTTTTTATTTCTGTGACAAATCCACGTTTTCCCGCAACATCATAATGAAGTATCTTTTTATGCCGATAAAAATTGATAAATTTACAGCCTGCCAGTGCCGTTACCGCAAAGCCGTCTTTGTCTTTTTTATAAAAGCATTCAGGAATGAAATAGCCGTTGAATGTGATGACCTGTTTAAAAAGCTGTTTTTTCTCATTCCGTGCATACTCATATTTTTCTTTATCAAAATACACTCCGTATTTTTTCAGTTCTTCATCTGAAAGCAGCTTCTGACATGAATTCATCAATTCAAAATTCAGCTTTTCCGTATCGGTATTTTTGAAATTTTCCCAGCCCTTTAAGTAATCGTCATAGGCTCTGATAACTATATCCGCCAAAAAATATCTTTGATAAACGACCTGTCGCATGACGCATTTCACTAATTTTTCCACCTGAAAAAACGGATATGCTCTTTGATTGCTGACAGATGTTAAAATCAATTCATTTCTTTTGATATAGTATTCCTGAAAGCCGTCATACTTGCTTTCAAAATCGTCATGCCACACGGCAAGCCCGTTCATTACAGCAATTTTGTCTGCACATCTCAAAGAGTATTCTATATCATCTTCTTTGATGAAAAATTGCAGGGGATAACCATATTTTTTCTGCCAGCCGGCAGGAAAACAATAAAACCACCATGCATTATAATCACAGTGCGGATACTCTGCAAAAACCCTTTCACGTTTTGTCAAATCGGCACCCATTCCCAGAGAAATATGTCTTTTTCCGTCCCATAAAGCACCGGCTTCATGCTGTGTGACAAAATCGCTTAATTTTATCATCGTTCCGCCGACTGCAAGATTTTTTTCTTTTGCAGTCCTTAAAATGCCGTAAACCCTCAAAAGCATTTCACAATCAAGTACAATGTCATCGTCCATGAAAAGTATATTTGTATAATCTCTACCGCTGTGAAGGGCTTCATAATATCCCCGTGTAAAGCCTCCGCTTCCGCCTGTATTTTTATTGGGAATAAGCGTTGTATATTTGTTTGCAATCAAATTTTTATCAAGAGTTTTCCCGTTATCCACTATATAAAAATGTATATTCTTTTCATTCAAGATTTCCTGATTTTCAAGATAACCGCAAATTTCACGGTGATTCCGCAATAAAAATTTCTCTCTTTTAAAAGTGCATATCACGACAGCTGTATTTATATCATTCAGGCTTTCCGCTGTGCAGAAAAAATTCCCTCCGTATAAAATACCGTTATCACTTTCAAGAGAAAAATACATATGTGAGAAATGTTTCTCCATGCAGGCTGAAATGTCTGTGACATCTTCTCTAACGCTTTCGGCATTAATCCTTTTTTCCAAAACAAGCGTTTCTTCATTTTGGCTGATACCAAAAATTCTTAAATTAAAAATACCGCATACTTTCAGTTTCAAAAACAGTCCTGAAAATAGGCAGTATTCCATGTATTTTCCTATCGGAAAAGAGTTGAAATATGTATCAAAAACCGTTTTTCCGCAGATATTCAAACCATCTTCCGACATTCCGCCCGAAACAGACCTGTAATATAAATCGGTTTTCGGGCAGATAGCTTCTTTCGGAAAAATGATGTGTCTTAAAATATTACTCTCCAAATTCATCTTTAACAGCAGTAAGGGCAACATCAATTACTTTATCCATGTCATAATACTTGTAATTGCCCAAGCGTCCGCCAAATATTACATTCGGCTCTGCATCAGCCAATTTTTTATACTCTTCATAAAGTGCATTGTTCTTGTCATTGTTAACGGGATAATACGGCTCAATGCCCGGTTTCCACTCCGATGAATATTCTCTTGAAATAACGGTTTTGGGCTGTGTGCCAAACTCAAAATGCTTATGCTCAATAATTCTTGTATATGGCACTTCCCTTTCTGTATAATTCACAACGGCATTTCCCTGGAAATTGTCTGTATCAAGAACTTCCGTTTCAAATCTTACGGAACGGTATTCCAAAACACCCAGTTTATAATTAAAGAACTGGTCTATCTGACCTGTGAAAACGGTCTTTTTGATTTTATCCGCATTTGTCTTTATCCACTCAAAGTAATCTGTATCCGTGAGAACTTCTATGCCGTCAAGCATTTTTTCTATAATGGGAGTATAACCGCCCATTGGGATTCCCTGATAACGTGCATTGAAATAGTTATTATCAAAAGTAAATCTCAAAGGAAGTCTTTTGATAATGAAGGCAGGCAGGTCTGTGCAGGAACGTCCCCACTGTTTTTCGGTATAGCCTTTGATAAGCTTTTCATAAACATCACGCCCTACAAGCTTTAAAGCCTGTTCTTCCAAGTTTTTCGGCTCGTCAATATGGAGGTCGGCAATCTGGTCTGCAATAATTTTCTTAGCCTCGTCAGGCGTTTTGATATTCCACAGACGGCTGAACGTNNTTCATATTGAACGGCAGATTATACAATTCATCTTTATATATTGCAACAGGTGAGTTGATATAATTATTGAACTCTGCAAACTGATTGATGTATTCCCATACTTTTTTGTCGTTTGTATGGAAAATATGTGCCCCGTACTTGTGTACGTTGATGTCCTCGATTTTTTCACAGTAAATATTTCCGCCTATATGATTTCTTTTATCAATCACAAGAACTTTTTTGCCTCTTTTGTGAGCCTCATGTGCAAATATCGCACCAAACAAGCCTGCACCAACTACCAAATAATCGTACATAAAACAATCATCTCCATAATATATTATTTTTTCAACTTACGCATAAATGCTCTCCGTTTTGTGTTCGGCGGGCAGATATGATAAAAAAATTGATTGAAAGATAAATTTTTCAAAGTTGTGCCGTTTACGCTCGAAAAATGCAGACGTGGAAATTCTATCCATGAAATGCCGGTATTATCCATTATATAGTACATATAGACACCGAAAAGCCTTTCACCTAATTTTCCCATTTCACGAGGATAAAATAATTCTTCAGGCTTCCGTTTTTCATACTCAAACAAAATATCAAAAAGCCACTTGCTGTATCTGTCAAAATTCTCTTTATCCATGACAAAGACATTACAGAAATAGGAATAGGTGCCTTTAAAATACTTTTCCGCCGACGGAAAATATGCAGGATATTTTTCTTTGATAATATCTTTGAGAAGTCCTATATCATCAAACTTTTGTCTGTCATTCCTGTTATAGAACCCTTCAACGCTTTCATAGAGATTTTCACGTCTGTTTGCAATAATGCTGTAGCTGTCCGTCAATGCACTGATTTTTTCATAGGACAATTCTGCTTTCCGCAGAGTTTCTTCATCAGACTGTCGGACTATCCTGTACGGATATTTTGCATTTTTCCCCGAAAAGTCAAGGAAACGCCTTTCATGAAAAATTCCGCATATATCGCATTGTAAATTTTTCCAAGCCCAGTATTGCACCGTCAATTCACAGTAACTTTGATTTTTTTCTGAAATACTCTCCCCTGCGTCATCACGCATTGGCAAAACAACATCATTTTCACTGTAAAGTTCAGCTCCTGCCGACACCGGATATATTATATTTCCATAAACTTCCGCACTGCTTTTAAAGACACTTTCCAGTATTTTTATATCTTTCAAAATACACTTCACCATCTTTATTTTGTCACATATATCACACAATGTCAAGGGAAAATTGCTCATTGCTCACTGCTCATTGCTAATTGAATTCTGCTATCTGGGTTTTGGTATCGGCGGCGGAAATATACATGGCTGCACAGACTGCACAGCACATTGAAAACAGCTTTTGCTCTTCATTGAAAATTTCAAGTTCAAAGCCGTCACCGAATTTACCCCAGCATTTTTTTTGTGTCATAACGGGTGTCTTATCTACGTCTATAAGTGAAAATCTGCCTGATGAGATGTCGCCCAAAAATCTGTAAGTGCTGCCGTATATCATGAATGCAAAGCATTCTTTCAACACAGGCACAAGAATATATAAATGTCCCCTGCACCTGACCGAAAAATAACGGAATACCAGTTTTTGATTGAGTATCTCTGCAACAGGTTTTTTATTAAGGTTTTTTATGATGATTTTTTGTTTATTCCTGTCAGTTTTCAATGAAACCGTATATTTCAGATGTGCCGATTCATCAAGTATCTCAAAACCGCTGTCGGCACGTTTCAAAAAAAACTTCATCATAGTCACCGCCTAAAAAAATAATTGATCCACTTTTTCTTCAGGGATATGTGCCAGCTGAGAAATTTGTTTTACCGTCACCGTGTCGCATTCTATGCAACTGTCATACTCTGCCGTAAGGAGAAGATATGCTGCAAACATATCTGCCTCCCTCTCATACTTTGATACAATGAAATCCGTATTGCAACTCAAACTGATTGAGTTGGTGCATTTGTGCAGAGTGATGTGTCCCAGCTCATGGGCAGTTGTAAAACGCTTTTCATCATCATTCAGCATGTTATTCAGTACAATAAACCATCTTCCTTTCCTGTTTATCGTAAACCCATTCACACGCTTCGGTAACTCCAGCGATAAAGTGATAATCCCCATATTTTCACATATTGTTTTAGGCTCTGCCGAACCCTGCTCTATTACCATATCCTGTACGCATTTTTGAATTTTGTTCATTTAACTCCTCCATTTAATCCAATTCGAGTTTCTCAGCACACCTCGCAACTGCATTGATGGCATCAAGTATCTGCTGTTTTTCCTCACGGCTCAACGGCTGTCCGTCAAACATCAATGCATCCTGCTCTGCAAGCTTTCTTGTGAATTCATCAAGCACCTCACTTACATACACCGAATTTTCGGTATTTCCGAGAAGATAATCTGCCGTCACACCGAAAATTTCACAAAATTTCAACAATGTTTCATTGTCAGGTGTACGCCTGTTCTGCTCATACATCCCTATTGCTGATGCCGAAACTCCTATTTCACTTGCTACTGTCGCCTGACTAAAATGTCTTTCTTTCCTGAGTTTTCTAAGTCTTTCTCCAAGTGTTCTACCGTTCATAATCGATCCCCCAATTTTTTATTAAGTCCTTTTTTTATCAAGTCCTTTTGTGCAAAAGCCCCGATATGCGACTGACACCTGCTCTTTCCCCTGCACTGCTTTACAGCATTATACCACAAATTGTGTTTGATTGCAAGAGAAAAATAATTTTTCAGCGTTTTTGTCAAATCCTAAATACACATTTTGTGCAGATAAACAATTTTCCTGAAATCGCTTGACTTTTCGACAAAATGGGATATACTTGTAATTACAAAAGTTATCTACACACTTAGTGTATAAATTCTCACAGATAGCTTTTTAATTTTTATCATCATATCACACGTAACGTGTTGAAAGGAGTTTTTTTCAATGACATATCAGCAATGGGGAAATGAATACAAGACAACTGCCGACATAATAAAAGAAAGAATTGCCAATCTTAAAAAACAGCTTATCACCGCATCGGTTGACGAACTCCGTGAACTTAACTACCGCATATCTTCATTATATCAGATGTATCTTGACTGCATGGATATTGCCGATACTTTAATAGTAAGAAAGGGTGTTGCATTTTGAGAAAGGAAATTTCAGTCACTCCCGAAATCATCGAACAGCTTTCATATTATAACCATCAAAATGAAAGCTCTTCCGATCCTAAAATCCAGCGTATGAAAAAAATTATGAAAATCGCCCTTGAAAACGAACTTACACAAAGACAACATCAATGTATTGTAATGAGATACTTTGAAAATATTCCCGTCAAGCAGATTGCGGAAAAAATCGGCATATCTCCCGCTGCCGTTTATAAACATCTTCATAAAGCAATGTGTACTTTCAAAAAATGTGCTGTTTATCTCTGATGTGTGCATAAAATAAAAAATTCTGCCTAAAATATAAGTATCCCGATTTAAAAAAGGAGGATACCAAAAATGCTTGACAAGCTTTCTTTGATATTGCTTATAATAGGCGGTCTTAACTGGGGTTCCGTCGGTATATTCCAATTTGACCTTGTGGCATGGCTGTGCGGAGGTCAGACAGGCATTGTCAGCAGAATCGTCTATACCCTTGTTGCACTTGCTGCAATATGGTGCATATCTCTGCTTTTCAGAGATGACGAAACTGCTCCCAAGCTTTCTTCTTCCGTCTGAAATCCACAAAAACAAAAACTGCTGTACTTTTTCAAGTATAGCAGTTTTTGTTTTAATTTATGGGTGAAATTGTACAATTTTCTATGTCACCTATTGTGCATTTTACCCTATATTTTACGAAAAATTAAAAACGTGTTGCAATTATTACAAGTTTGTTATATAATTGTAATCGTTCTGATATAGAAAGGAAAGATTTTACTTATGAACAAGAACTTTAAAAGAATTTTAACCTGCACGATGGCAGCTATTGTTGTATCGGCAGCTTCCGCTATGCCCGTCAATACCGTAACCGCCTATGCACCCAAACCTGATACTGTATTTGTTTCGGCTGAAAGTGTTTCTATAAGCAAATCTGAAATTGCTATCGGAAAGGGCGAAACCTATAACCTTAATTCTACAGTGTATCCCCTTAATGTTTCCAATAAGTGCGTATTGTGGCTCACAAGTAATCCCAATGTCGCCTACGTTGACGGCAGCGGCAAAGTTACCGCAAAAGGCACCGGAAATGCTACTATAACGGCTGTTACTCACAACGGCAGAAAAGCTCTGTGCTATGTCACTGTCAATGAAGCTCCTTCCAAAGTGACTCTCAACTGCCATAATATAGAAATGGGTATCGGTGAAACTTACAGATTTTATGCTACCGTACCTGCCAATACAACCGCCTGTGTAAGAAACTATTCTTCCAGTGACGAAAGCATTGTTTCTTTTGACAGAAACGGCAATATGATTGCTAAAAAAGAGGGCTCGGCAACCATTACTGTTAAAGTATTCAACGGTAAAACGGATACCTGCAAAGTTACCGTGAAAAAAGCTCCTTCGGAAATATCCCTTACAAAAAAATCCCTGACTATTACAACAGGTTCTACATATCAATTTCATGCAGCAGTACCCGAAAATACAGCCGCCTGCACAAGAACATATTCTTCCAGTGACAACAGCATCATTGAATGTGATAAGCGTGGAAATATGACTGCCAAAAAAGCCGGCTCGGCAACCGTCACTGTCACGACCTTCAACGGCAAAACAGATACCTGCAAGGTAATTGTAAAAAACGCTCCCGATAAAATCTGGGTTAAACAGACTTATGCAGAACTGGAACTTGACGACACTTTCAAAATCAACTATTTCCTCCCCAGCAATACATATACAAGCAAAATAACCTATTCAAGCAATAACGCAAACGTTGCTTCTGTTGACGGCAACGGTCTTGTTACTGCCAAAAATCCCGGCTCGGCAACCATTACTGTCAGAACTGCCAATAACAAGACTGCTTCCGTCAATATAAAAGTCAATGAGCCTGTGCAGATATATGAATGGAGTTCTTCCGACGACATTCTCAACTCTGCAAAAGTAAACCCTGTCAAGACAAATTCAAAACTCCTTGACGATAAAATCGACAGCATTTTTGGCGATATTCTCAATTCAAGAATGAGCAATGCACATAAAGTAAAAGCCTGCTTTGACTACCTTGCAACCAACATCAGTTATGCTTATATCAGCTATGACTACTCCCCCGTTTACAACGTAAGCTACGTTTCAAGCAACGACAGAGATATAGTTGTATCAGCCTACTCCACTCTTGTAAAGAAACTCGGCAACTGCTATGACTATGCCTGCACGCTGGCAGCCGTCATGCAGAGAATCGGCTATGATGCTCACGTGGTACATGGTCTTGTTGGAATGAGTGCAGGCGGTTACGGCAATCACTACTGGGTTGATACAAACATCAACGGCAGACACTATATATTTGACGCTCAGGTTGAAAATAACAATCTTGGCTGGGGCGGTACCGTCAACCACTATTTCTACTGCCTTAACCCCAACAATACCTCTATGTACATCTATCAGGAAACATGGAGTACATCAAATTTCAGAACTTATTAAAATTAGAAACGAGGAATCAGGAATGAGAAATGAAATATATTTCTCATTCCTGCTTTTTTACTCCTCACTCCTCATTCCACATTTTTCTTGACATTATCAATGTTTTGATGTTATAATTACTCTGCAAAAATATTATATATAAGGTGGTCTTTATATGGCTAAACAGCAGGATATGCTCCTCACAAGCGAGGGTATTAAAAACTATGAAAATGAACTGGAATATCTCAAAGCCGTTGTAAGAAAAGAAGTTGCCGAAAAAATTAAGGTTGCACGTTCCTTCGGCGACCTCTCCGAAAACAGTGAGTATGATGAAGCAAAAAATGAACAGGCAAAAGTGGAAGCAAGAATTTCCGAAATAGAAAATATCCTTAAACATGCTAAAATCATAGATGAAAGCGAACTGACAGATGAACATATACACATCGGCTCAAAAGTAAAAGTGCATGACTTTGACTTTGACGAGGATACGGAATATCAAATCATCGGCTCCGGCGAGGCCGATCCCTTCAACGGCAAACTCTCCGATGAATCTCCCGTAGGCTCTGCACTGCTCGGTCATAAGGTCGGTGATACCATCACTGTCGAAACACCTGACGGTGAAGTGAAATTCAAGATACTCGAAATATCAAGATAATTTTGGGAAAGGAAGAAAGATAATGGGAGAAAAGAACAATCAGCCACAGCAGAATATCAATGAACTTCTGAAAGTAAGACGTGACAAGCTCGCAGAATTGCAGGCTAATGGCAAGGATCCTTTTCAGATAATGAAATATGATGTGACACATCACAGCATGGAAGTTAAAAATAACTTTGACGAACTTGAAGGTAAAACTGTAAGTATTGCAGGTAGAATCATGTCCAAGAGAGTCATGGGTAAGGCTTCTTTCTGTCACATTCAGGACTTGCAGGGTACTATCCAATCCTACGTTGCAAGGGACAGTGTGGGTGAAGATGAATATAAACTCTTCAAAAAAATGGATATAGGCGATATTGTCGGCTTGAAAGGAAACGTCTTCAAGACGCAGACAGGTGAAATATCCATTCATGCAGACGAAATTACACTTCTTTCCAAAAGCCTGCAGATACTCCCCGAAAAATATCACGGTCTTACCAATACAGATGCCCGCTATCGTCAGAGATACATTGACCTTATCATGAACGAGGAAGTAAAAGATACTTTCATCAAGCGTTCAAAAATCATCAGTGCCATAAGAAGATACCTTGACGGTCAGGGCTTCATGGAAGTAGAAACACCTATGCTTGTATCCAATGCAGGCGGTGCCGCTGCAAGACCTTTTGAAACACATTTTAATGCCCTTGATGAAGACCTCAAACTCCGTATATCTCTTGAACTCTACCTTAAAAGACTTATTGTAGGCGGTCTTGAAAGGGTTTATGAAATTGGAAGAGTTTTCAGAAATGAGGGTCTTGATACGAGGCATAATCCTGAATTCACTTTGATGGAACTCTATCAGGCTTATACAGACTATAATGGCATGATGGACCTGACAGAAAATCTTTACAGATACGTTGCACAGGAAGTTTTAGGCACTACTAAAATCACTTATAACGGCATTGAAATGGATCTCGGCAAGCCCTTTGAAAGAATCACAATGGTAGATGCTGTTAAAAAATATGCAGGCGTTGACTTCAATGAAATAAGCTCCCTTGAAGATGCAAGAAAAATTGCTGATGAAAAGGGTGTCGAATATGAGGAACGCCATAAAAAAGGTGATATATTGAATTTGTTCTTTGAGACATTCGTTGAGGAACATCTCATTCAGCCAACTTTCTTAATGGATCACCCTGTTGAAATATCTCCTCTCACAAAGAGAAAACCAAGTAATCCTGATTATGTAGAGCGTTTTGAATTCTTCATGAACGGCTGGGAAATGGCTAATGCTTATTCTGAGCTTAATGATCCGATAGATCAACGTGAACGTTTCAAGGCACAGGAAGAATTGCTTGCACAGGGTGATGAAGAAGCCAATCACACAGATGAAGATTTCTTGAATGCCCTTGAAATAGGAATGCCTCCCACAGGGGGTATTGGATTTGGTATAGACAGAATGTGTATGCTGCTTACAGATTCCGCTGCAATCAGAGATGTATTGCTTTTCCCGACAATGAAAAGCCTCGACAAATAAAACCTGGTGTTTATGCGTTTTTCCGGCTTAAAAAGCCATAAAAATCTACACCATTACACCAAATTTACACCATTTTCGTAAAAAGCTATAATAAGTTATAACAGAGGATACAATTTGTACCCTCTGTTTTTGTGCAATAAAAATATGCTCACAGATACAGTTTTTGCTTTATCTGTGAGCATTTCTTTTTTCTTCATGAATCGC
>DBXL01000018.1:0-5893 GCA_002309275.1 Ruminococcaceae bacterium UBA1213
AACGCATATTATGATACTGCAGGATTCCAAATTTGTCGAAAACGTCAAGCACTGCATATCTGTCCGCAGGCTTAATGCAGAATTTGCCGTACACAGCACTGCACTCAAGCTTGCCGACATATTCAAACAGCTTGATGACGAGTATTTACAGCAAAGATATTTTGATATAATTGATGCCGCCAACACGCTTATAGAAATTTTACGCCCAAAACCAAAACCTGTTATCAAAGATGAACCTGTTATCATTGCCGCTCCTGAGCTTCTTCCAAGCGAAACTGTCAGATTTAAAAAAGAAAATCTTCTCGGTCTGGTGACAAACAACGGTTCAAAAAATTCCCATGCGGCAATCCTTGCAAGAACGATGGAACTCCCTGCCGTGACACATATTTCTGAAAATCTTGCAGGCTTTGACGGCATGAATGCCATCATTGACGGACAAAACGGCAAAATTTTCATTGAGCCTGATAATAATACGCTTGCCCTCTACACCGCAAGGAAAAACAGACAAACCCGTGAACATCTCAATTTGAAACGTCAGTTGGGTCTGCCCTCACAGACAAAAAACGGTCAGTTTGTAAAACTTTCCGCCAATCTCTCGGATATAAATGCTATCCCTGACGCTCAAATCAATGATGCAGACGGTATCGGACTTTTTAAAACCGACTTCCTCTTTACAAACAGAAAATCCCCTCCGTCTGAAACGGAACAGTTTGAAATTTATAAATCCGTGATAAAGAATTTTTCTCATTCATCTGTCACTTTCTGCATGGCTAATCTCTCCTGCGGCAAGGGCATTGAATATTTAGACCTCCCTGATGAAACTAATTTTCACATGGGCTACAAGGGAATCCGTGTATTACTTTCCAATCCCGATATTATGAAAACTCAGCTCAGTGCTCTGTTCCATGCCTCCGCATACGGCAATATCCGTATTCTTTTTCCAACGGTCAACAGCATTGATGAAATTGACTACGTTAAACGTACAATCAAGGAAATAAAATCAAAACTCCGTCTTAAAAACATTCCTTTCTCCAACAGTATCAAAACGGGAATTATTATCGAAACTCCTGCGGCTGCCCTGATTGCAGACGATATTGCCAAAGTCATTGACTTTGCCGCTATTGATACGCATTCTCTTACTCAGCATACCCTCGCCATCGACCACGAAAACAGAAAACTGGAATATTTCTATGAACCCTATCATAAATCCGTTTTACGACTTATCAAATTTATTTGCAGCAGTTTCCACAACAATAATAAACCCGTTTCCATTTTCGGTGAACTCGCCTGCGACCCCTATGTGACACCGCTGTTTCTTGCCCTCCACGCTGATGAACTTGCTATTGTTCCCTCAAAACTTCTTGCCGTCAAAGTCGCTGTCCGTGATACAGATACTTCTGACTGCTCGAAAATCCTTTCAAAAATTTAAGGTGAATTTTATGGAAAACAAAGAAAAAGCTTTAAAAGCTGTCGAACTTCTTGAAAAAGAATACCCTGAGGCATTATGCTCTCTCGAATATACAGACCCCCTGCAATTACTGATTGCAACACGCCTTGCCGCTCAATGCACGGATAAACGTGTGAACATGGTAACACCTGCACTTTTTGAAAGATATAAAAATGTGCATGACTTCGCCAATGCAGACACGGAAGAAATTGAAAAATATATTTATTCCTGCGGATTCTATAAAACCAAATCAAAGGATATTGTCGAGATGTGTAAAACGATTATTTCCGACTTTAACGGCACTGTCCCCGATACCGTAGAGGACTTGATTAAACTTCAGGGTGTCGGCAGAAAAACCGCCAATTTAATTGTCGGTGACATCTATCAAAAACCTGCTGTCGTAGTCGATACACATTGTATCAGAATTACACAAAGGCTCGGCTTGCATAATACAAAAAATCCCGAAAAAATTGAAACGATTCTGCGTAAACTCCTCCCGCCCGAAAAATCAAATGATTTTTGTCACCGTCTTGTTTTGCATGGTCGTGCGGTATGCGATTCACGCAAACCCCAATGCCAAAAATGCTGTTTGAAAAATATCTGCACATACTTTGAAAATTCTCAACCTACCGTTGATTGACATTTCTGACGGTTGATAAACTCAATTACAAATTTCTTGAAATTCTCCTGAAATTCCTTTATAATTTAGAAAAAAGAATTTCAGGAGATGTTTTTTTATGATACAGGAAAAAATCGTTGATGTACGCCTGCCCTACCCAAATGAAAAAGACAGGCTTGTCCGTGTATATATCCCCGAACATGAGGAAAATCAAACATTACCCGTCATCTACATGACTGACGGTCAGAATTTATTTGAAGAAGAAATCTGCAAATACGGTTGCTGGCATACCCGTGAAGCCATTAGAGAAGAATTTCAAAAAACAGGCAAATCTGCTGTTATCGTCGGCATATATAACGATATTCCCCGCAAGCGTGCAAGAGAGCTTACTCCCAAATCTATCGGAAAATTTCAATTCCCGAATCTCATGGCGAAAATTATGGTATCTCTGTTTTTAAAGCCCGAAGGAGAGATTTTTGACAATTTTATCATAAACACCCTCAAACCCTATATAGAAAAAAATTTCCCCGTCAAAACAGGCAGAAATTATACGGCTTTCTGCGGAAGTTCCATGGGCGGTTTAATGTCCTTTTTCACGGGCTTGAATAATCCCGATGTATTCTCCATGGCAGGTGTATTTTCTCCAAATGTAATGATGTACTCCACAGAAGATATAAAAAATTGGGTGCAGTCCAAACTGACAAAAAATAAAACTTTCCTTTATATGTATGTCGGACACGGCAACGACATGGAAGCCCAACTCTATCCCGCTTTTGAAAAGGCTTGTGAAGCCATCAAAGAAATCTATCCCGAAGAATCTCTGAAAATCGTAATTAAACAAGACGGTATGCACCATGAATCTTCATGGGAGCCTGTCTTTAAAGATTTCCTGCATGATTTTCTTACAAAAAATCATTGACAAATCCCCAAATAAACGTTATACTAATCTCTAATAGCTGTGAAAAGAAGAAGTATGACGGCAAGCATTCCCCAGAGAGAGCATGGTTGGTGAAAATGCCCGTCTGCACCGTCAGAAATACATCTTGGAGCTGTCACGCTGAACGCCATTAAATTTGACAAAGGCTTGACCGTCTGCACACGTTACAGTGCAAGGGTTTGTTGGAACCTGTTGAGGTCGGTGTCGTGAGATTCCGATAAATTGAGGTGGTATCACGGTAGTATTCTATCGTCCTCTGTTTTCGCTTAACAGGGGACGTTTTTTGTTCCCGAAATTCATTTAAAGAAAGGACAGAAATAAAATGGGAGTTTTTGAAGAATTACAGGAAAGAGGACTCATCGCCCAGATGACTGACGAAAATGAAATAAAAGAGCTTATCAATTCAGGCAAAGCTGTTTTTTACATAGGCTTTGACCCCACAGCCGACAGTCTGCACGTTGGTCACTTTATGGCATTGTGTTTAATGAAGCGTCTGCAAATGGCAGGCAATAAGCCTATTGCACTTATCGGCGGAGGTACAGGCATGATAGGCGACCCATCAGGTAAAACCGATATGCGTAAAATGCTCACAAAAGAAGATATTGAGCATAACTGTGAATGCTTTAAAAAACAGATGAGCCGTTTCATTGATTTTGGTGAAGATAAGGCTATCATGGTAAACAATGCCGACTGGCTTTTGAATCTCAATTACGTTGAACTCCTCAGAGAAGTCGGTGCCTGCTTCAGCGTCAACAGAATGCTCACTGCTGAATGCTATAAACAGAGAATGGAAAAAGGCTTGAGCTTCCTTGAATTCAACTACATGATTATGCAGAGTTACGACTTTTTCTCCCTCTACAAAAAATACGGCTGTAATTTACAGTTCGGCGGAGATGACCAGTGGAGCAATATGCTCGGCGGTACGGAACTCATCAGAAGAAAACTCGGTAAAGATGCTTATGCCATGACAATCAATCTGCTCCTCAATTCAGAGGGCAAAAAAATGGGTAAAACGGAAAAAGGTGCTGTATGGCTTGACGCTGAAAAAACAAGTCCCTTTGAGTTCTTCCAGTATTGGAGAAATGTTTCCGACAGTGATGTTATTAAATGCCTGAAAATGCTGACATTCGTTCCCATGAGCGAAATAAACGAACTCGCAAAACTCGAAGGCAGTGAACTCAATAAAGCCAAAGAGATACTTGCATTTGAACTGACTAAACTCGTTCACGGTGAAGAAGAAGCTCAAAAAGCCCTTGACGGTGCAAGAGCCTTGTTCTCCTCAAAGTCCGATACAGACAATATGCCCTCAACCGAACTTGATGAAAGCATATTTACTGACGGTAAAATCAATATTATCGACTTGCTCTCTGCAACAGGTCTTGTTCCCTCAAAGGCTGAAGCCCGCAGGCTCATTCAGCAGGGCGGTGTTGCCATAGATGATGAAAAAATTACAGACTTCAAAGCCGAAATTGCAAAAGATGACTTTGCCAAAGGCTATGTTGTCATCAAGAAAGGCAAAAAAGTATTCCATAAAGCGATTCTGAAATAAGGAGGAAATTATGGACAAGGAAGCTAAAATTCAAAAAAGACGTGAGGACAGACAGCAGGCTTTACAGCTTGTTTATGAAAGAATGTTCAGAGATGATACATTGGAAGATACCTATCAAGACGCTTTGGATGCCCGTGATGAAGAAATCAGCGACTATGCAAAACAACTTTTAGAGGGCATTGAATCCCATCAAGACGAAATTAATGAACTCATTGAAAGCAATCTCAAAGGCTGGAAAATCAACCGAATTTCCAAAGTCGCCCTTGCCGCTATGAGAATTTCCGTTTATGAAATGAAATATATAAAAAGCGTTCCCGTGAGCGTTTCAATTAATGAGGCTGTCAGAGTGACAAAAACATTTGCTTTTGATGAAGACGGCTCTTTTGTCAATGGTGTTCTCGGTGCCGTTGCAAGAACGCTCAAAGGTGACAAATAATGTATTATCTTGGTATCGACACAAGCAATTACACCACTTCAGCCGCAATTTATGACAGTGAAAATAATCTCGTCATTCACCGAAAAAAACTTCTCCCTGTCAGACAGGGAGAGTGCGGTTTAAGACAAAGTGACGCTGTTTTTCACCATGTACAGCAGTTACCACAGGTCATAAACGACCTTTTCAGCGAATTTCACGGAAATATCACTGCAATAGGTGTATCTGCCAAACCCAGAGATGCTGAGGGTTCTTATATGCCATGCTTTACAGTCGGTCACGGTACGGCTAAAATTTTATCACAAATTTTAAATGTGCCTTTCTATGAATTCTCACATCAGAACGGACATATTGCTGCCGCTCTGTATTCTTCCAAAAAAACCGAACTCGCCAATCAAACTTTTCTTGCCTTTCATGTATCGGGCGGTACGACGGAAAGTGTTATCGTTCAGCCACATGAAGAAAATATTTTTCAAATAGAACTCGTCGGAAAAACTCTTGACTTGAATGCAGGTCAGCTTATCGACAGAATAGGCGTTATGCTTGGATTGGGATTTCCATGCGGGCGTGAACTGGAACAGCTCGCTTTAAAAAGCAATGCCAAAATAAAGGCAAGGGCTACTTTAAAAAATACAGACTGCTGTTTGTCGGGTATCGAAAATATCTGTAAAAATGCTTTTTCAAATGGTATGTCAAAGGAAGATGTTTCTTTGATGTGCCTGATGTACGTTGAAAAAGCCGTTTCGGGAATGTGTGAAAAGATATTGGAAAAATACGGTGAAATGCCTGTTATCTTTGCAGGCGGTGTCATGTCCGACAAAATCATTAAAGACAACATTTCTCAGAAATTCAATGCATATTTTGCCCAGCCTGAATTTTCTGCCGATAATGCAGGCGGTACGGCATTT
>DBXL01000018.1:6013-6973 GCA_002309275.1 Ruminococcaceae bacterium UBA1213
GCGGCGGCTATGGTTCTTGCCAATGAAAATAAACACCCTAAAATCCTTATCGGCAAGGATACAAGACTTTCAGGTGATATGCTGGAAGGTGCTTTGACTGCCGGCTTGTGTTCTATCGGTGCTGACGTTGTATTGCTTGGTGCAGTCCCCACACCTGCCGTTGCCTATCTCATTAAAAAATATAAAGCCGATGCCGGTATTATGATTTCCGCTTCACACAACTCTTTTGAGTTCAACGGCATCAAGATTTTTTCAAGTGACGGCTATAAACTCCCCGATGAACTCGAAAATGAAATCGAATCCATTGTTCTCGACCATTCAAAACCGTTTACCATTCTTGTCAATGAGGGAATAGGAAAAGTTACCAAAGCGGAAAATGCCGTTTCCGACTATATCGAACATATCATTTCAACTGTGCCTTACAGACTTGACGGAATGAATGTCGCTATTGACTGTTCAAACGGCTCTGCCTCTACTACCGCAAGAGAACTCTTTACAAAACTCGGTGCAAACTGTCACATACTTTCGGCTGAGCCTGACGGAATCAATATCAATGATAAATGCGGTTCGACACATCTCGAAAATCTGCAAAAATACGTTGTTGAAAATGGCCTTGAAATGGGCGTTGCCTTTGACGGCGACGCTGACAGATGTCTTGCTGTTGACGAAAACGGAAATATTGTTGACGGTGACTTTATTATGGCTATCTGTGCAATGGACTTGTACTCTCGTGGAAAACTTGCTAAAAATACCGCTGTCGGCACGGTCATGTCCAACATGGGCTTCGGCAAATTCTGTGAAGATAATCATATCAAATTCGTTTCAACAAATGTCGGTGACAGATATGTTTTGGAGGCTATGCTCCGAGAGGGCTATAATTTCGGCGGTGAACAGTCCGGACACGTTATATTCCTCGACTACTCCACAACAGGTGACGGTCAATTAACCGCTGCACAGCTT
>DBXL01000164.1 GCA_002309275.1 Ruminococcaceae bacterium UBA1213
TTTGACAGAAAAAATTATTTCTATCCCGACAATCCCCAAAACTATCAGATTTCACAGCTTTATTATCCGATATGCCGTGACGGTAAAATTGAGATTGAAACGGAAAACGGCAAAAAATTTATCCGTATCCATGAAATGCACATGGAAGAAGATGCAGGAAAGCTTATTCACAACACTTTCACAGGTGAAACATATGTTGATTTCAACCGCTCAGGCGTACCGCTTGTTGAGATAGTTTCCGAGCCTGATATGCGTTCAGCTGATGAAGTGCTTGCTTATCTGGATAAACTCCGTTTGACGATACAATATTTAAATGCGTCAGACTGTAAATTAAATGAAGGCTCTATGCGTGTAGATGTGAATATGTCTTTGAGGGAGAAAGGTACGGAAAAATTCGGTACAAGAACCGAAACAAAGAATTTGAACTCTTTCAAGGCTATTAAAAGATGTATTGAAAACGAGTTTGAAAGACAGGCAGATATACTTGATGCAGGTGAAAAGGTCGTGCAGGAAACAAGACGCTGGGACGATGATAAAGGCTATTCTTATACCATGCGTTCCAAGGAAGATGCACAGGACTACAGATATTTCCCTGATCCCGATTTAGTTCCGCTGATAATAGATGATGAATGGCTTGAAAGAATAAAGGCAAATCAGCCCGAACTGCGTGATGAGAAAAAAGAAAGATATGCCCGTGAATACGGCATACCCGAATATGACATAGGACTTATCACAGAGTACAAGGAATTAGCAGAGATATTTGAAAGCGGTGTAAATGAGGGTGCCGATCCGAAAAAGGTTTCCAACTGGATAATAGGCGAAACACTCAGGCTGGCAAAGGACTCTGAAAAAGATATTGCCGACATATCCTTCAGCGGAAAAAATCTGGCATTGCTGATAAAAATGCTTGACGAAAAGAAAGTGAACAATACGATTGCAAAGCAGATTTTTGAACACGTTTTCACAGAGAATGTAAACCCCGTTGAATATGCTGAAAAGAATAATCTTGTTATCAAAACGGATACAGGTGCATTGGCTGAAACGGTAAAGAAAGCTATCGAAGCAAATCCGAAAGCCGTTGCAGACATGAAAGCCGGCAAGAAAAAAGCCATGGGTGCCATTGTAGGCTTTGTCATGAAAGAGATGAAAGGCAAATGTGATCCTGCCGAAGTAAATAAACTTGTCATGGCTGAAATCGCCAAACTTTAAATATAAAAAAACTGCATTACTGTTTTCATATGTAACAGTAATGCAGTTATTTTTTTAATGATTATTCCCACTCGATAGTAGCAGAGGGCTTTGGTGTCAAATCAAACAGCACTCTGTTGACATTGGCAACTTCTGATGTAATGCGTGCGGTGATGTGCTGGAGAAGCTCAAACGGAACATTCTCAACGGTTGCCGTCATAGCGTCTTTTGTATTCACGGCACGAATGATGACAGGATAGGCAAAAGTTCTCTTTCCGTCAACTACGCCGACTGACTTGAAATCAGGCACTGCTGTGAAATACTGCCATACCTTGCCTTCCAGACCGTTCTTTGCAAACTCCTCACGCAGAATGGCATCCGATTCACGCACAGCCTCCAGTCTGTTACGGGTTATCGCTCCAAGACAACGCACTCCAAGTCCTGGTCCCGGGAATGGCTGACGATATACCATGTTATCAGGCAAGCCGAGCGTTTTTCCTACTACACGCACTTCATCTTTAAACAGAAGTTTCACAGGCTCTACCAGCTCAAATTTGAGGTCCTCCGGCAATCCGCCTACATTGTGGTGTGCCTTTACGCCGTCACTTTCAAGAATATCGGGATAAATTGTACCCTGTGCAAGAAACTCTATTCCGTCAAGTTTACGTGCTTCTTCCTCGAATACACGGATAAATTCTGCACCGATGATTTTTCTTTTTCTTTCAGGCTCTGCCACTCCTGCCAGCTTATCAAGAAATCTGTCAACAGCATCAACATAGATAAGATTGGCATTCATCTGATTTTTGAAAACTTCAATAACCTGTTCAGGCTCTCCTTTACGCAGAAGTCCATGATTGACATGAACGCATACAAGCTGTTTGCCGACTGCCTTTATGAGAAGTGCAGCTACCACAGAGCTGTCAACTCCGCCTGAAAGTGCAAGAAGAACTTTTTTGTCCCCTATCTGTTCTCTGAGTGCCTTTACCTGCTCATCAATGAAAGCCTCTGCAAGTTCTTTGGTTGTAATTCTTTCCATTGTTTCCGGTCTTACATTTCCCTGCATAATTACCCTCCGTAATATAAATTTATTTTACAGTCATTATAGCAGAATTATTATATAATTGTCAACAAATCACTCAAAGGAATTTTTTCTTTTCGCCAAGAATCAAAAATGCACAATCCACAATTTTAAAAGAAAATTATGAATTATGCATTAGGAATTATTTAATTTCCTGACGGCTGAATGTAAACATTCCCACTGCAAGCGATAAAACCAGATAAATCGGTGCTACCATGAAAGGTATATATATATCATTGTTTTGATAAAGCGTGCTTACAAGAGTTGCCGTGTCAAATATCCAGTAGCTTGCCGCATTCGTCACCCAGTCAAATCCGACTGACAATATTCTCACTACAAGCGATACAATAATAGGTATCACAATACTTAAAGCAATGGCAAAGCCTGTTCTTTTTGCCAGAACGGCTATCAGCATGAAAACGGCTGTCAGTGCTATGAAAAGTGCCGCATATGCAAGCACCATGATTATCATTTCTTCATCACTTACATCTGTTGTCAAGTCAAATTTGATTGCCGCCACTATGCCTCCGCCGAATACATACGACAATACAGTAATTGCCATTGCAAGAACGGCAGAAATATATTTGGAGATATATACAGAAGTCCTTGAAAATCCCCTTGAAAGCGTATTCTTAAAAGTGCCTTCATTGTATTCCGAGCCTATATATACACTTATCACAACAGCTGCAAATATAATAATATTTCCGTCAGAAAGCAGAGTATTCACATACTGCCAGAAAACCTGTGAAGGAAACTGTGAAAGCACCTGTTTTGTCATTTCACTGTCCATGCCCATTGTCCGCATGAAATAAAACACTGTCTGATAATTTTGCGTGTCAGCCATGTTATTCCATGCCATGTCATAGAGAAATGTCATCAGCATTCCCACTAAAAACGAAATGACTGCACACACCCATACAGTACGGCATTTTACCAGCTTTTTTAAATCCGATACAATAAGCTTTCCCATTGCTTCAGCCCTCCATTTTATTGATAAAATACCTTTCGGCACTGTTTTCATCAGTCGTGATACCTGACACAACTATCCCTGCATTGAAAAGAGCATTCGTCAACTCACCGATATTTTCAATTTTCGCTTTGATAAAAACACTGTTTTTCTCACATTCAAGATTATCCGTACTTCCCTCAAGAAATTTCAGTATAATTGATGATGCCTTTACTGTATCACTTACTTTTATCACAGTCCTTGAACCGCATTTTTCTGCCAGTTCCTTTGCACTTATCTCCTCCACAAGCTTTCCATTTGATACGATACCGTATCTTGTCGCCATTTTTTCCAGCTCTCCCAGAATATGACTTGATATAAAAATCGTTTTTCCCTGCTCTTTCAATCTCAAAAGCATTTCTCTTATATCAACGATACCTGTCGGGTCAAGTCCGTTGATAGGCTCGTCAAGTATCAGAAAATCGGGATTTCCCACAAGTGCAAGACCTATTCCCAATCTTTGTTTCATTCCAAGTGAAAAGTCACCTGCTTTTTTTCTGCCGGTGTCGGAAAGTCCGACTGTTTCCAATATTGCGGGTATCGTCTTTTTATCCACGCCAAGCATTGTGCAATACACATCAAGATTTTGCTGTGCTGTCATGTTTTTGAAAAGTGCAGGGCTTTCTATCAGACTGCCTACACGCTTTTTAGCCGTCTTTAAACTCTCACCCTCAAATAACTTAAAACTGCCGTCCGTTATTCTTGTAAGTCCAAGCACCATTCTGATAAAAGTCGTTTTGCCTGCACCGTTTTTTCCGACAAAGCCGTAAATATCGCCCTGTTCCACTTTCAGCGATACCCCGTCAACTACCTTTACATGAGAATATTCCTTTGTCAAGCCGTCAGTTTCCAAAATATACAATATCACTCACACCCTTTTTAATTAGAAATTAAGAATGAGGAATTAGGAATTAAAAAGCGAAATTATATTTATCATTCCTCATTCCACATTCCTCATTAAATTTTTAGTATTTTCATCAACCCTGTAAGAATCGCATATTTTTCTTACAGTCCTCTTTAAAGTCATTTCGTCAAAGAAACTTTCATTCATAAAAGGCTGTGCCTTTTCCCTGAATTTTATGAAGCACTCCGCCAACGCCCATGCAACCGCCATTGAAGAATAATATTTTTCTGTTTTGATTTTCGCAAGAACTTCAAGAGTCCTTTCAATATACTCCGCATTCACAAAATACATCAAAAGCATGACCGCACAGAAACGCTGTTCAAACTCCTT
>DBXL01000233.1:0-2232 GCA_002309275.1 Ruminococcaceae bacterium UBA1213
AGCGTAGGCGGGGGAGTATGTCACAAGAATATATGTCTTATGATTTGATGAAATATATGAACGTGCCGTCATCACTCTGCACGTTTGCGGAAATTAAGGTAAACGGTGAGCATTTCGGATTTTACCTTGCAGTTGAGGACGTTGACGACAGCTATATTGAAAGAAATTACGGCACTGATAATTCTGTAAAGGCATATAAGCCCGAATCAATGGACATGGGGGATAAGCAGGGAGATTTTGATGATATTCGTAAAAAGATAAATAACGGTGAAATGCCCGATAGGAATAACGGGGAATCTCCTGAAATGCCCGAAGGCATGACACCGCCTGACATGAATAATGGCGAATTTCCGCAAATGCCCGAAAATATGACACCGCCCGATAGGAATAACGGAGAATTTCCGCAAATGCCTGATGATTTCAATAAACAAGGCATGGGAAAAGGCGGTATGGACGGTGGCAGAAACGGTGTTGACCTGAAATACATTGATGATAATACCGAAAGCTACAGCAGTATTTTTGACAATTCTCTTAATAAGACAACTGAGGAAGATGAAAAACGCCTTGTGGAGTCGTTAAAAAATATAAGTGAGGGAAAAGAACTTGAAAAACATATCAATACAGATGAAGTTTTAAGATACCTTGCGTGCAATGTATTTCTTGTAAACCTTGACAGTTATTTATCATCAAATTGTCACAATTATATTCTTGCGGAAGATAACGGGCAATTATCAATGCTTCCTTGGGATTATAATTTATCATTCGGCAGTTTTCAGAGCGGAACTGCAGATAGTGCCGTCAATTATGCGGTTGATACTATTTTCAATGGAGTGAGTGCAGAGGACAGACCGCTCATTGCAAAGCTTTTGGAAAGTGAAGAAAATATTGAAAAGTATCACAGCTATTTAAAAGAGATTGCCGAAAAATATGTTCAGTCAGGGATTTTTGAGCAGACAGTCAATAGACTGACTGATATTATAGACGGGTATGTGAAAAATGATACAACGTCATTTGACGGATATGAGGCTTATAAAGAGGGTGTTGAAACTTTGAAGAAGTTCACAAGCCTTCGTGCAGAGAGCGTTCTCGGACAGCTTGACGGAAGTATTCCCTCCACTTCGGAAGAACAGCAGAACAGCGACAAATTGATTGATACATCAGACCTTGACATGAAAAAGCTTGGTTCCATGAACATGGGCGGAGGAAAAGGCGATTTCCCGAAAAAATTTGACCGTAAAAATACAGATGAGTAATAAAAATGCCGACACACGTTAAAATGTGCCGGCATTTTTTGTCATTTCAAAGCATTCTTTTTGGGAATGAATTTCATTATGTAGCCGAAGTACAGGGCGGTTATGACCAGACATATTCCCAGCATTACCCATTGGGCATTGTTTTCACCAACGGCACTTTTGAGGAGTTCGCCCGAAGAAAATCCCGTGCAGGAATTATTCAAAGCATGGAATACGATACAGGCGATAAGACTGCCTGTTCTCAAAAATATCATGACAAGCAGGAATCCCACAGCTACCGCAAAGACGATTTGCGTAATGCTTTTTGTAATGTCATAGCCGTTCAGGAGATTGACGATATGACCGACACCGAATGTTACGGCTGAAACGATTACAGCGGATTTCAAGCCGTCTTTCGCCATGCCCCTGAAAAGAAATCCACGGAATATAATTTCTTCAAGAAAGCCAACGCCGAACATCATAACGGTTCTTGCAATCAGCGGAATGGTATCAAACTGAGGTGCAAAGCCCGATAATACGCCTGAAAATGCAACGAGAAAAAGCGGTATGTAAAAAAGCATTTTTGAGGATTTCACTTCGGAGCCGCACAATCCCAAATGTTCGGTAAGCTTGTTTTTTAAAATGAACACAAGCAGAATTGCACTTAAAATCAGATTAAACACCGCTTCTGCAAGGAACTGAATGCCTATCATGGCGGAAACTCTCTGCATAAGGCTTGAACCGACTACATATACAACGATAAGCACGATTGCAAAAGTGACTTCACTTTTATCAAAAATCTTTTTCATCACCATCACCCCTCAGATAAACATTTGTCGCCTGTTTCAAGGGCGGCTATGCCTGTTCTTGCCATTTCGAGAATGCCATATACAGACAATTCTCTGATAAGCATATCCAGCTGACTCGGTGTGCCTGATGCACGGAATGTCAATGAATGTTCGCCTATATTTACAACTGACGCATGATAGAGAGATGTCAC
>DBXL01000233.1:2331-13318 GCA_002309275.1 Ruminococcaceae bacterium UBA1213
TTGATGAATTGTTCAACCTGACTGTCATCATTGATTCTGATAGTCATTCTTGAAAAGCCCTCTATGCCGGCAGGGCTGACAGTAAGGCTGTCTATATTAAAGCCACGTCTTGAAATGAGGCTTGTCACTCTCAGAAGTACACCGGGGTGATTATGCACTAAAAGTCCTATAATATGTTTGCTTTCCATTTGTATCACTCCATTTCTGTAATCAATTCATCAACCGTTTTTCCGGGGGGTATCATAGGCAGTACGTTTTCATCAGGGGAGATTTTGCAGTCTATTACAACGGGTTCATTGAGTGCAAAAGCCTTTGCAAGAACGTCTGACACTTCATCATCATTGTGAATTACCATGCCTTTCACGCCGAAACCCTCTGCCACTTTGGCAAAATCGGTTTTTCTGTGGGGGTCTGTCTGTGAAAATCTCCTGCCATAGAATAATTTCTGCCACTGTCTGACCATGCCGAGAACGGTGTTATTCAGTACAACTATGACAATCGGCAGGTTATAAGAACGTACAGTCGCCAATTCATTCAAATTCATATGGAAACTTCCGTCACCTGTGAAAAGCACAACTCTCTTATCAGGATTGGCAACAGCCGAGCCGACAGCCGCACCCATGCCGTAACCCATTGTACCAAGTCCGCCGGATGTACACCATGTACGAGGCTTTTCAAATTTGTATTTCTGTGAAACCCACATCTGATGTTGTCCAACGTCTGTGACGATTATATCATCATCACTTGTAAGTTTTCTGACTTCTTCAATAATATGGTACGGGTGTGCATACATATCGGATTTGGGTGTTTCTGTAACAGAGGAGTTTTTGCCCCATTCCTCCACCTGTGCAATCCATTCATCATGCTTGATTTCTTCCACTGTATCTGAAAGCTTTTGGAGAGTGTCTTTCAGGTCGCCCAGTACACAGCAGTCTATTTTGACATTTTTATTGATTTCAGCTTTATCAATGTCAAGCTGAATGATAGAGGCATCTTTACCGAATTTTTCTCTGTCGCCTGCCACACGGTCAGAAAATCTTGCACCGACTGCAATAATTAAATCACAATTATCGGTTGCTTTGCCTGTTTCATAACCGCCATGCATACCGATAGTACCCATGAAAAGCCTGTGAGATGACGGAAAACCGCCCAAGCCCATTACAGAACTTGCAATAGGACAGTCTATTTTTTCAGCGAATGCAAGCAGTTCTTTTTCAGCGTCTGCACTCACGACACCACCGCCCATGTATATCATAGGTCTTTTGGAATTTTTTATAATATCGGCGGCAATATTGAAATCAGCCTGTTCAGAGATGAGTTCATTTTTGATTTTCTCAGGCTCAACTTTTTCATACTCGCATTTTGCACCTGTGACATCTTTGGGAATATCTATCAAAACAGGACCTTTTCTGCCGGACATGGCGATTTTAAAAGCCTTTCTGATGACGTTGGCAAGGTCTTTGACATCTTTTACAATGAAGTTGTGCTTGGTGACGGGGAGGGTGATACCGCAAATATCGACTTCCTGGAAGCTGTCACGGGCAAGCAGGTCATTCGTAACATTGCCTGTGATTGCCACCATAGGAATAGAATCCATATAAGCGGTTGCAATGCCTGTGACAAGATTAGTGGCACCAGGACCGGAAGTGGCAATGACAACACCGCATTTGCCTGTTGTGCGTGCATAGCCGTCAGCAGCATGGGAAGCCCCCTGCTCGTGAGAGGAAAGAATGTGAGTTATTTTATCGCTGTACTTATAGAGAGCGTCATATATATTCAGTACCGCACCGCCCGGATAGCCGAATACAGTGTCAACACCCTGCTCCAAAAGACATTCAGCAATAATTTCTGAACCGTTTAAAAGCATAATTTTTTAACCTCCAAAGAAAATAATTTCATACTCAATCATTTTAGCACAAAATAAAAATAATAGCAACAATATTTATGTATATAATAAAAAATGTTTTTGGCACAAAAATGCTTTGATATGTCACTTTGTTTAAAAAATGTTGATTTTTAAAAAGAAATATGGTATTATTACAATAATATTCATTTGCAGATGGATATAAAAAAATTTTTGTCGGGGAGGCAGAAAAATGGGAATTTTCAGTGAATTTTTAACGAAACTGAATCAGGGCGATTATGTCAGAATCACCCAGACCAACGGACAAATAGTAGAAGGAACTGTCGTGGAAAATGACACAGAGGGAGCAGTTTCACTTCAAGTGACGATGACGGCAATGATAAGATATGGAGCAATAGACTCCCTGTCGGTCATCTCCAAGGGAAATGCGGGAACCGAAAGCAGTAGTCCCGATACTTCAAAGGCAGAGAATACAAGTCAAAAGCCTGTGGAAAAGAACGATATGGACATATCGGCATTTCCGAAAATACAGCCGTTTGTTTCAAGCAAAAAACTCAATTTTGATGTATCGGAAGAGGAGTTTTCGGAGGCATTCGGAAAGCTTGATGAAAGTGATAAAACCATGCTGAAATCGACTTATGAAACTGTATTGAATGAATATGGAAATTATGGAGATGACAAGGGCAATGCACAAATTACTGTGGCAAATCTTGTAAAGCTTGCTGAAAGCGACAGGATAAATGATTTTAAGAAAGCCTATGTTTTTGCGGCATACGGTGCGGCACTTCTTGATAATTTCAGAATTTCATCTGAATATTTTTATTACGGCGATGAATTGAGGAAGGCATATCTTTCGGCATATGAGGGTGCTTACAGAGATGGGGAAGAAAGTTCTTATCAGTCTGCGGCGGCTCTGGCAGTGCTGTATATACTATACAGCCCCACAGAACAGTATTTTGAAGAGGCAGCCGCCTGTTTAAGAGAGTGCTGTGTGAAGTGCAGGGATATTTCGGGAATAGAATTTATATTTGAAAATGCCAAGGATAATTTGAGGAAAGCCTATGCTTATGAGGCATTGAGGCAGGTCGCTGAAAAGGCGAAAGCGGTATTTGATGAAAATTCTGTCAGAAAGTCCGTTGAGGCTGCAAAGGAAAAGTATATTTCAGACAAGGTACTGTCGGATATATTGCAGATGTCTGCGAAAAAGTCACAGATACCTGCTCAGAAGGCTGCCAGAAAGGAAATAAAGCCTGTTGTTGCCGTACAGCCTGAAATTGTTTTTGATACAGAGGGAAAAATAGTAAGCCTGAATGCGTTCAGGGAAACAGGGCAAATTATCGGTCAAAGCGGTTCTGCCTATGAATTTGACTTCAAAGAGGTGGCAGACGATAAAATTGACAAGCTGATAAAGAATATCATCAAAAAGAGTCCCAGAGCCGAAAAGCTTTCGATAGACGTATCTTTCACGGCAGAATTTTCTTCATCAAAGCTGAAAGCTACAAAGATAAAAGCAGGTGTCAAAGTAAAATCACCTGTAAAGGCGGTTGATACAAAGCTGACTGTCACTGACGCAAACAGAAAATTCAGTGAAAAGAAGTATGAAGAGGCTTTTGAAATATATAAAAAGCTGACAGAGGAAAATAAGTCAGATGAAGGTTTTGCAGGCTGCATACAGTGTTGTCTTGCCATGTTCAACCAGAACCATGAAAAAAGTGATGAATACAAGCAGGAAGTTCTTTCGATTATCAATGAATACAGTGACAAGCTGAATTTCACAATGAAAATGGGGACTGCCCTCATACAGATATACACAAGGTTTGAACAGTGGCAGAAGTGCATAGATGTCATCGGCAGAATGGAAGAAAAGAATATCTTCAAAGACGATAATCAAAGATTCCATCATATGTTCATGAAAGCGGGGGCTTACAGAAGAAAAGGTGACTTGAAGCAGGCTATTAATATATATCTTGACATGGAGAAATTTGTTGAGAAAAATAAATTGTATAGTAAGCAGTCTGTTATCAGAGATGTCAACTACGTTGAAATATCGGAGATGTATGCGGAGCTTGGCGACTATCAGCAGGCAAAATATTTCTATGATACGTCAGGCGACAATCCCAAGAAGCCCGAATTGAAGAAGAAACTGGAAATGCTTGCAAGGGAGCAGAACAGAATATCTGTTGAAGATGAAAAGGGCTTTGAAGAAGCGGAAAGCCTGCCGTCTGAAGAAGAAACGGAAAGTATGAGTGAAGACGGGGCAAAAGAGGAAGAAATAGAAACCGTTGATTACAGTGATGAGGGTGCATTTGACAACCTGATGAAAAGTGACGGTGAGATTATCAGAACGGCATTTTCATTCAAGCCCGAACAGCTTTATTGTATGATAACATATTTGGCGGCGGCAGCAGAAATATGTGAGAACAGTGAAAGTGAAAAGGCATCCGACTATTCGGAAATGTCGCTTGCAGGTTCGGTCATATCGGCAAGCAGGCTTGTCAACTCTGCCTATTCCGCCTACGGATTTGCACATGAACAAAATGCAGATAAATTGATAGTTGACTTTACCGCCTGTCAGTATTCCGTTCCCGAATACAGTGTGAATCTTTTTGCGGCGGCACTGCTCAGGGAAACTTTTGGAAACAGTCAGATGCAGTCATTTGAGGCGGAAAGACTGATAGATGAATTTGAGAGAGCAGGAAACAATGAATATACGGCTCCCGTGTCCGCACTTGCCCAGATTTTCAATGAGTTCAGGGAGAAAACTGCATACTGCATTGATATGTTTGCGGATTATAACAGCAAGAATGCAGAGGCGGAGTCTGTCATAAAAGATGCGAATGAATGTTCGGAGTATATCAGCCAGAGAGTGAAAGCAATGGAAAGTCAGGGCAGAGTAAGACGTGCAAGAGAGCTTATTTTCCATGATGAAAACAGTATTCTTAAACAGGCACTGAATGCAGTCTGCACCAATGATGTTTCCAAGGCTCCAAAGATAAAGAAGACCATGACAGAGCTGTTTATGAGGAATGATACAGAGTTCAGTGTTGAAAATGCGGATATAAAGAAAATAGACAGATTCATAGATGAAAAGTGGAACGAGTCAAAAGAAATCATTCTTTCCGAAAACAGACATCTTAACAGACCGTATGACAATCTCAAAGGCGGTAAGAGAAATAATATTGTTGTCATGCTCAAAAGGGTGATAGACTGTGTATGCAGATGGTCAGCGGTTTCCGAAAGCGTCGAGATAATCAATAACAAGTATTATACACAGATATATGAAGGATACCGTGATTATATCATAGACAATCTGGAAAATCTGACGGAACTCAGTGAAAAAAATCTGGAAAAGGGCTTTGACTGGGGTATCCACAGTATCAATCTTGCAGCCGCTGAACTTTTGGCGAAAATGGAAGGCACTTATGAAAAAGCAGAGAAAAAATATATGTATATAGATTTTCTCAGGAGCGGTCATGTACTGCTTGATGACAATTATATCCCCGATATTACGGCAACATTCAGTGATTTGCCCGACTTCAATATATTTGCAAGGATAAAGGCTCATTCACAGACAAAACTGCCTGACTTTAAATACAGAGTCCAGCAGATATTCAGTGACAATATACATAATCATAATTTCCGTTCCGTCAATCTCATAAAGGACTATGCCGTGTATAAAAATGACAGGGACGTTTCAGAACATTCTTCATTTGAATATTTTGATGCGTGTGTAAGACTGAGCAGTCAGCGTACTACTCACTATTACAAGGATTTTAAAAATGAATTGGAACTCTATGAAAGCTATGGCAGCATATCCAATATTACAGGATATAAAAGCTTTATTGCAAGGAATATAGATGCATGGTATGCACTCTCGGTGTCAAGCAGCGACTTTGGATTTTTCAGTGACATCATAGAGGAGTATAAGCAGAATATCGCCAAAAATGCGGAATCCACTGCCAACAGGCTCATGCAGCAATTAAATGACATTGCCAATGATGAAAACTATGATTTCGGCATATACAGCAAGGAAAAAATAAAAGAATACATTGAGGACAGAAACTTTTCCATAGCCGAAAATATCCTCAACTGCATAAGACGTGGAGATATAAAGAGTATCACGGATTTTGCCAAGGAGCCTGTTGAGATATTCAGAAACTTTATGGCAGAGTATGAAACTCTTCACAGAGCCGTTTCGTCAGATGCAAACAGCAGTCTGCAAAAAGCACTTTGTTCTTACTACAATACAAGAAACGTGGAAAGGGCTTTGCAGAAAGCAAGCAATATGTATGGAGTAAATAAAGAACTGCGTGGCGGTACTTCCCTCGTGCAGAACTGGCCTGCCTCGAAGCCTGCGGGAGCGGAGAGAATTTCAAAAATCATCTCACAGCTTGGATTTGCCGTTGAGGGCGTGAGTGAGATGGCTTCCACCAATGAAGATATGTACAGCGTGAAAATAAAGAAGAAAACAGGAAAAGTCAATTATCCCCATCCCATACCCGCTTACGGTTCTCTTACGGAGTCTGAGGGAGTGAGAGTGCTTTTCCTTGACGGGCGTTTCAATACAGACCAGCTTATTGACAAATTCCGTGAACTGAACAGCGTTTCACAGAATACCATAGTTATGCTCAACTGGGCTTTGAGCAAGGAGGAAAGACGGCGTTTTGCAAGAAAGATAAAAGAGGAAAAATCCCTTTCAAAGACATTTCTGCTGATAGACAGAGTGATTTTGCTGTACCTTGCAAAGCACTATCAGGCAAACAGTATCAGCCGTATGCTCATGGCGGCAGGTATGCCTTTTGCCTATAATCAGCCGTTCTGTCCGAAGCCCAATGCAGATATGCCCCCCGAACTCTTTACAGGCAGAAAAACCGAACTGGAACAGATAGAGTCATACAGCGGAGTCAATCTTGTATATGGCGGCAGACAGCTCGGCAAAAGTTCACTTTTGAAAATGGCTGCCAATGAGATAGACGGAAATGAACATCAAAGAGCCGTTGTCATAAGCATAAAGGGCAGAAATTATACAGAAACCGCTTTGAGAGTATCTCAGGAACTTGTAATTAATGACATTCTTCCCGAAGGCTCGGAGTGCAGTGACTGGGATATGCTTTCCATGCATATAAGAAAACGTCTGAAAGACCAGACTTCCGAAAACCGCATTTCTTATCTTCTGCTCATGCTTGATGAGGCAGATGAATTCATTGCCAGCAGTAAAGAAATAGATTACCGTCCCATAACCCTGCTCAAAGAGATGCTTTCATCAAACTTTAAATTTGTGCTTGCAGGCTTGCATAATCTTTCTAAATTTGACCATGAATTCTATGCCCATAACTCCGACTTTGCTCACCTTGAATCATGTGTCATATACCCGTTCAAACGCCCCGAAGCGACAGAACTGCTGACACATTCGCTTGCTTATCTCGGATTTGTATTCAGTGATGAAGTGATAAACCTCATTCTTGCCAAAACGAATTATTTCCCCGGACTGATACATCTCTACGGACAAAAGCTCATACTTGCCATGACAAATGAGGATTATGCGGGATACAGTGAAACGGAAACGCCCTATTACGAAGTGACGGAGAGCCATATTAAAAAAGTGCTTTCCGATCCGGGCTTTAAAGATGAGATAAAAAGTAAACTGAGAATGACTCTTGAAGTCGAGGGAAAGGAAAACAGTCCTTACTATGTGATAGCCCTGATACTTGCGTATCTCTATTACGAGGAGGAAAACAAAGATGAAAATGAAAGGCAGACAGGCTTTAAAATTGAAGAAGTCGTGAACAAGGCAAAAAGTGATGAAATCAATATTCTTCTTGCCTACAGCAAAGAGCAGATTACAGAACTTTTCAAAGAGATGTGGGACTTGAATATACTGACTTCAAAAGATGATTTGTATATGTTCTCGACAGAGGGATTCCGTGAACTGCTCGGCACAAGGGAAGACGTGAATACAGAGCTTTCAAAATACATGGGAGGCAGAGTTGAATGAGAATTGAAGAAATATGGTGGAAACGCCTTACCAATCCGTCCAACTTTGCAGAGAATATCATATATTCGGTGCTTGACGGGAAATCGGTATATGTACTGTATGAAAAAGAGATAGCGTGGAAAAAGGAACTGATACAGAACATCGTCGAGGACATAGAAAAAGACAGTCCCAATATGAAAACGACAGTCAATGTGCCTGAAAATTACACAGAGCCTGCGGAATATATACTCCAGAAGTATTGCAGTGACGAGGAAAGAAGCAAATACTGGCCGTCAGCGGAAAACACGGTTGCCGGATTTCTTGCACGCAATTCCAAAGCCGTTCTGAATAAGAGTAATGTCATTATGGATATATCCGATTCGGAAATGCCTGAAGAGTGGATAGACTTTGCAGAGGAGTACCATTCCTATTTTGACGAGTATGAGGAACATGGTGCATTTGTGTTTTTCATCAAAGACAGTGACGGGCATATCAAAGAATATCTCAAGGAAAAAGAGTGCCGTTGTGAAAGCATAGACTATGATGCAACTATTAATAACTTTGATATGCTCATGCTGTGCATGACGATACTCTCGGAGCAGAACTGCTCCATTCAGCAGAAACAGTATATTGCAGAAACGGCGGCGGCACTTGCAGGAGATAATATCGTCATTGCAGGCAGGCTGGCAGAATATAAAGGAAGTCTGCCCGTGAACACGCTGAATATTGCCAAAAAGATATTCAGGGAAAATAATATTCCCTGTGAGAATATCGAAATGAGGGTAAAAAAATCTCTCTGGAAGGCACAGGTGAAAATCCTTTTTCCGATAATAGAGCAGTTCAGAAGCAGATTTATTGCGGAAAATGCAGACAGGCTCAAAGGCTATCCGCTGAATCCCTATAAAACACACAGTATATTTGAACTGGAAATAGGTCAGCTGTATCACCTTTGCATGAGCAATAATATATTAATGAAAAAAGAACTGCAGTTTCTTGAAAAAGTCAGAGATGCAAGAAACAGTATTGCCCATCTTGATGTGGTGGCATACAATGATGTCATGTCGCTGATGGACAAGTGCATAAAATACACAGAGTAAACTGAAAAATAAAAAAAGGACTGCTGCAAAGATGTCATACAGCAGTCCTTTGAAAATATTTTCTGAAAATATATTGAATTTATCGGCAAAAGTTAATATAATATTATTGATGTCAATGAAATAGGGTGTGAAAATGTATGTCAGAAAAATCAAATGCAAAGAATACAGCAGAAGCGGAAAATATCTCCGATATAGTAATAAGTAATCACAAGCATATCTTCCATAAACATATAGAGAATTTTTTTCTTGTGGATTACGAAAACGTAAAGCTTGACGGCTTCAACGGTATTGAAAACCGTAAAAAAACCGATTCCATATGCATATTTTACAGCATGAATGCAGACAAGATGTCTTTTGACGTTCATGCCATACTGAGTAATACAAAGGCTGCCGTGAGTATGCAGAAGGTGAGGGTAGGCTATAAAAATGCCCTTGATTTTCAGCTTTCGTCATTTTTGGGATATGCTATCAGCCAGTGTGCCGAGAACTGCAAGAAAAAAGTCAATTTTTACATAGTGACAAAAGATAATGGCTTTAATTGTCTGATAGATTACTGGAAAAAACAGGGAACAGATGTATATATTGTCAAAAGTCTTACTACCCGTGATGAAATATATGATGAATTGGACTACAAAGTGAGAAAGCTTCTTGAAAATGAAGAAGAAGAGGATATACAGTTTGTATTGGAGTGCATAAGAAACTGTCCGACTAAAACAGCGGTGAATGCAGCCATGATGAAAAAATATGGTGACGGTCAGAAAGTCAGCAAAGTATATCAGGCAATCAAACCTTTGCTTGCCAATAAATCCTGACGGGCGAAAGCAAAAATATTTGCTTTCGCCTGTAATTTTTGTGTTGACAAATCAACTGAAAAGATATAAGCTATGTAAAATGGAGGTGATTTTAATGGAAACAGTGGAAATGATAGCGTTTGCACTCAGAATCGCTACGCCTTTTCTGGCACTGGTGACACTGATTATATGTTTTGTTTCTATGAACAGGGGAAAAAGAGATGATAAAGCCCTTGCCCTGCTTTATGACGAGGCAGCCGACAAAACTTATAAAGTGATGTTCTGGGAAAATCTCATAGGCAGAAATGAAAATTCCGATATAGTGATAAAGGAAGACATGACGGTATCAAGAGCCCATGCGGTACTTTTCAACAGGGACAAAGAGTGGTATATATCCGATATAGACTCAAAGGCAGGCGTATTTGTAAACGGTCAGAAGGTGATGAAAAACTGTCCTCTGCAAAACGGGGATAAAATATCGCTTGGTTCATCTGTGCTGACTTTGAAAGATGCCGCAAGGGGCAGAATAAGAATTGCACCTTATGACAAAAGAACTTTTTCAGGCACTATGCTTGTTATTATGACGGCATTTTATATACTCATGCTGGCGGTGGAGGCTTTCATATATATAAAAGAAGTGGAAATATTTTTTCCTGCTGTCACGTTTATTGCAGCAATGTTTGCATTTTACTGGGTATCCTGCACTATTCTGAAAAGATCGGATTTTGAGCTTGAAACAATCGCACTTCTGCTTTCGGGAACCGGAGTCGTTATCAGCAGTACATTTGTAATAGAGTGGGGCTTCAAGCAGACTGTCGGAGCAGTCATAGGAATGGGAATATATTCCGTAATTATATGGTTCATCAAAGTACCCGACAGGAGCAAATATTTCAGATATATCATGGCAGTAGTGGCAATCGGTCTTGTAGCGTCTGCCATGCTGTTCGGACAGGAAAAAAATGGTGCTGCCAACTGGATTAATATAGGCGGTATGTCACTCCAGCCGGCAGAGCTTGCAAAAGTTGCCTATATTTTTATCTGTGCCGGCACTCTCGACAGGATAAGAAAAACACATTATGTCGTGGAATTGTTTATTATCACAATGGCGATACTTTATATGCTTTATGACATCAGCGACATAGGAATGGCACTGGTATTTTTCGGTACATTCCTGATAGCCATATATATGTGGTCGGGCAGTTGGAAGGCTGTCACGGTTGTAATGCTGATTGCAATGGCAGCGGCTGCCGTGATAGTCATT
>DBXL01000233.1:13355-13641 GCA_002309275.1 Ruminococcaceae bacterium UBA1213
CAAGCGATGAGGGCTATCAGCAGGTACATGCATTGATATGCGGTGCAAGCGGCGGATTTTTCGGACTTGGTGCAGGAAACGGTAATTTACGCTATATTCCTATTTCCGAAAGTGATTTGATATTCAGCACTCTGAGCGAGGAAACAGGATTGTTTCATGTACTCATTCTGGTAAGTGCAATAGGCGGACTTGTCATTTATGCGAGGTCTATGACGGTAAAGAGCCGTTCTGTATTTTATTCAATGGCGGCGTGTTCCGCCAGCGGACTTCTTGTATTTCAGGCGGC
>DBXL01000107.1:0-164 GCA_002309275.1 Ruminococcaceae bacterium UBA1213
GTGCAGGCGGTCATGTTGTGTTATGTAGGAATGTCACCGTTGGGAGTGAATGAAAATGCAAAGATTCTTGCAAAGGACTTGAATAAAGATGACTTGAATAAAATCGCACTGGAAGTCTTTGAAAAGTGGGTAGCACTTGGAGCGGATACCAAAAGAAAATGGGT
>DBXL01000107.1:195-1782 GCA_002309275.1 Ruminococcaceae bacterium UBA1213
TGGCATTGAAATATATCAAAGAATGGGCGGAAGCGTCAAGAGGTGCAATCGCAGCGGAAGCTGTCAGAGCGTTGGCAATGAACGGCGGTTCAAGTGCATTAATGGCAGTTGATAATATGGCTCACAAGTTCAAGCAAAGACAGGTGAAAAATGCGGCAATAGATGCGATGTCAAAGGCTGCTGAAGAATTGGGAATCACAACGGAAGAATTGGGAGATAGAATCGTACCCGATTTGGAGTTTGACGAGAACATGGAAAGGGTATTTGACTACGGTACAAGGAAATTTAAAGTATATTTAACACCGTCACTGGAAGTCGAGGTATTTGACGAGAACGACAAGAAATTGAAAAATATGCCTGCACCTGCCAAGAAAGATGATGAAGTATTGGCGAAAAAGTCAAATGCGGAATTCAAGCAGATGAAAAAGCAGTTAAAGAGCGTGATAACCATACAGAAAACACGCTTGGAAACGGCACTTTTGGCGGACAGAAGATGGACTGTCACGGCATGGAAAGATTTGTTTGTCAAGAATCCCGTCATGCACAGTTTTGCAATAGGCTTGATATGGAGTGCTTATAAAAATGGCGGGTTGGTGCAGACATTCAGATACATGGAAGACGGCAGTTTTAATACTTGTGATGAAGATGAATATGAATTGACGGAAAACTGCATGATAGGACTTGCGCACCCGATCGATTTGGAGGAAGAAACGCTCACGGCATGGAAAGAGCAATTATCGGATTATGAAGTGATACAGCCGATAGAACAGCTTGAAAGACAGGTTTACAGAGTGAAAGAAGATGAAATCGGACAAAAGACGTTAATGCGTTTCAAAGGCAGGAAAATCAATGATTTCACGCTTTTGGGAAGAATTGTAAAATTTGGCTGGCAAAAGGGCGAAGTGCTTGATGCAGGTTGTTTCAGTACATTTTACAGGGAAGATATAACGGAACGTATCAAAAATGCTGACGGAACTGTTACATTAAAGGGTAATGCGGTTGTCGTGAATATCAATCCGATGTATATTTCGGGTATCGGTGAGGAAATCGAGGTAGGTGAAGTAAGATTTTACAAGCCTGAAAATGTGAAGAAAGAAATTGATGATGATATAAAAGAAAACTATGCATTGAAGCTTGAAGATGTGAATGAGAGATATTTCAGCGAGATAGTCAATCAGCTTGAAAATATATTCAAAGTATCTGAATAAATATGAAAAAAATCCTTGACTGACAAAAAAGTCAGGGATTTTTTGTGTGAAAAATCTGTATTTTTTTCTAAAAAATATTTGAAAAAATTTGTATATGTGGTATAATGTAAAGGCACATTTAAACATTTGGGTGAAAATTCCCGAAAATAAAAATATACAGGAGGTCAAACATTTTGAACTGGGAAATTATTGTTTTCATTGTGTATCTTCTCTTTATGCTCGGAATAGGCGTATTTTTCTTTTTCAAGAGCAAGGGCGGAGGAGATAAAAGTTATTTTCTTGGCGGAAGGCAAATGGGACCTTGGGTAACGGCATTGTCAGCAGGTGCATCTGACATGAGTGCATGGGTGCTTATGGGTTTGCCTACATCAATTTATGC
>DBXL01000107.1:1906-2346 GCA_002309275.1 Ruminococcaceae bacterium UBA1213
TCAAAGGTATTGCAGATATTGTGTGCAGTCGTATTCTTGGTAGCTTATACAATTTATTCAGCGTCAAGTATGAAAGCGTGCGGAACGCTGTTTAATACGGTAATCGGCTGGGACGCAAACGTGGCTATGTATATAGCAGCGGCTATTATTGTAGGCTATACATTTTTAGGCGGATTTTCGGCAGTATGCTGGACAGACTTCTTTCAGGGAATGCTGATATTTGCAGGAATGCTGACAGCAACCGTTACAGCGGTATGTATGCTTGACATGGGTAAGGCTCAGGAAATTGCACAGAACATCACTGTAACCAATCCTGATTACTGGAATCCCATCACAAATTGGCAGGATATTGTATCAGGCTTTGCATGGGGATTGGGTTATTTCGGAATGCCTCATATTATCATAAGATATATGTCTATCCGTTCACAGAAAGAAATGAA
>DBXL01000107.1:2358-2498 GCA_002309275.1 Ruminococcaceae bacterium UBA1213
AAATCCGCTGCCATAGGCATTACATGGACAGTATTTATTGTATTGTTTGCAGCAGCGATAGGTGTAATCGGCTTGATGTTCCTGGGATATGACCAGGCAACCGTTGACGGTTCACTTGTATTCATTACAATGGTAAGAAA
>DBXL01000107.1:2507-8426 GCA_002309275.1 Ruminococcaceae bacterium UBA1213
ATATTCCCTGCAATACTTTCAGGCATACTTCTTTCAGCAGTTCTGGCGGCTTCCATGAGTACGGCAGACAGTCAGCTTTTATCCGCTTCATCTTCATTTGCAAGTGACGTTTATAAGCCCGTCATCAGAAAGAATAAAGCAAGTGAAAAAGAAATGCAGTGGGCAGGCAGATTGGTAGTGCTTGCGGTTGCGATAGTTGCATTGATTATAGCAGCGTCACCGGATTCAGGTTCTATTATGAGTTTGGTATCGAATGCATGGGGCATATTTGGTGCGGCAATCGGTCCGTCAATCATATTGTCACTTTTCTGGAAACGCTTTAATATATACGGAGCAATCGCCGGAATTGTTGTGGGAACAGTGGCAGATATATGCTGGATGATATTCCTGACAGGTTCAACAGGAATATATGAGCTTGCACCGGCATTTGTCATAGGCTTGATTGCGGCAGTAATAGTATCACTTGTTACAAAGGAGCCTGAAAAGGCAGTGGAAGAACTCTTTGATAAGGCTATGAAATACGAAGATTAAAAGACGGGTGCAGGGAGCTTGCTCCCTGCCGGATTCCAAAGGCGGAGCCTTTGGTGAGGTTTGGGGCAACGCCCCAACAATAAAAACTCCCTATTCGACATAAAGTCGGATAGGGAATTTTTTTGTTATTCAGCGGAATTGGCTTTTAAGAGAGCCTGTTTTTCATTCCAGAGTTTTTCGGAGAGGTCAACATAATAGGCATGGGGATTTTCAAATCTTTTTACCTCGTCCCAGAGAGTGTCAAGCTGCTGTTTGCAGCGGTTTTTAATGGTCTGGAGGTCGGGGAGTTCATAGCACAATTCACCTTTATCAAAAATCTGCTTACGGATTTTCACGGCTTTGAAGTTGGTGAGAGTTTTACGTTTCCAAGTGTGTTCGGGGTCGAATATTGTATAGGGTTTTGTATCGTCAATTTCCTCGTCAAAGAGGGTAATAACATCCGCAATCGCCTTGTTTGTTTCGTTATCGTAAAGGCGGTAGAGATTTTTGAAACACGGATTAGTGATTTTAGCGACATTTTCACTGATTTTAATTTTAGGCGTTTCAATGCCGTCTTTAAGGATAGAAACGACTTTATAAACACCGCCGAAAACGGGTTCAGAACTTGCTGTAATGAGTCTTTCGCCTACGCCGAAACTGTCTATTTTCGCACCCTGACGGAGCATATCGGCTATGATATATTCATCAAGGGAATTGGAAGCACATATCTGACAATCGGGGAAGCCTGCTTCATCAAGCATTTTTCTTGCTTTCTTGGAAAGGTAGGTTATATCACCGCTGTCAATGCGGATACCTTTGGGGCGGCAGCCCATGGGAACGAGAATTTCATTGAAAACTTTAATAGCATTGGGAATGCCGGATTTAAGGACATTGTAAGTGTCAACAAGGAGAGTGCAGGCATTGGGATAGCGTTTTGCATAGGCGGTAAAGGCTTCATATTCGGTGTCAAAGGACTGAATCCAGCTGTGAGCCATCGTGCCAAGTGCAGGTACGCTGAAATCTCTGTCGGAAATGGTGCAGGCTGTACCGATACAGCCACCAATATAAGCCGCCCTTGCACCGAATACAGCACCGTCATAGCTGTGGGCACGTCTTGAGCCGAATTCCATAACGCCTCTGCCGTCAGCCGCACGGACAATTCTGTTAGCTTTTGTAGCAATGAGGCTTTGATGATTGATTGTCAGCAGAATCATCGTTTCAACAAGCTGAGCCTGAATGATAGGACCTCTGACGGTGATAATAGGTTCATGTGGGAAAATGGGAGTACCCTCTTCAACCGCCCAAACGTCACAGGCAAATTTAAAATTGCGGAGATATTCAAGGAACGGTTCACTGAAAATATTCTTGGTACGGAGAAAAGCAATATCTTCATCAGTGAAAGTGAGGTTTTTAAGATATTCAACAGCCTGTTCCAAGCCTGCCATGATAGCAAAACCGCCCTTATCTGGATTTCTCCTGTAGAACATATCGAAAGTAGCGGTAATATCTTTCATACCGTTTTCAAAGTAACCGCCAGCCATTGTGAGTTCATAAAAGTCTGTCAGCATCGTGAGATTAATTTTATTGTAAGCCATAGTAACAACTCCTTTTTATAGAATATTTTTTACAATTTCAATGCCGTTGGTGTGCATAATATAGAGAGCCATGATTTCGGCAAGTTCGGGTTCATGGTTTGGAAGTGAGCAAGTCGCCGTAAGGTCATAGGGGACTATCACACGGCAGGGAATATTTCTTCTGTTGAAGTCTGCTTTAAGAGTGAGTGCAAACTGTATCACACACATATCGGTGCAGTCGCCTGTAATAATGAAAGTATTCTTGCCCGAATTTTTAATGAAGTCAGCGACAGCGGGTTCTATATAGCCGTTAGTTGAATTTTTGCCGAAAACTTTGATATTTTCATCAGCATTTTTAATTTCATCTGTCAAAGCACTTTCGGCAGTACCTTTCAGGCAGTGAACGGGATAAGTGGAAAATTCGGTGCTGTCGCCGGTATGTTCATCAGCGAGGGCGATAGTCTGAATATTTCTTGATTCGCAAAATCTTGTGAACTGAGCAACGGAATCATTGATAGAGAGGACTTCACAGCTTGACAAAGCACCCTCTTTTACAAAACCGTTAATCATATCGACAATGACATGGAGAGTGGTGCTGAGGCTGATGTCATCAGGTGTGAGAGTGGAAAGACCGTTAAACCATTCATAAACGCCTTTGAAGTCTTTCATAAGCAAATCGAAATTTTTAATATGTTTCATAAGTGACACCTCTTTGATAAAATTAAAATGATATTATCATCTTGATATTATTATATACTATCTTTTCGGAAAATGCAAGAGGTATTTTAAAATTTTTAAAAAAATTTTTTTGTGGGGATAAAAATGCAGAAGATGACAAGTGTTTTATAATTGTCAGGGGAAATAATTTTATATTTTTCACAAAGTTAAACAGGAATATTTTTGCATAATTGCTATTGTTATTTGTTGGTATATGATTTATAATGTTAGATGTACGGGATTGTAATGTGACTGTCTATAATTTTTTAAAGAGGTGTAATTTTTAATGAGGTTGCGTAAACAGGCACTTGGCTCAAGAAACCTTATCGGAACAAGAGTGGAAGAAGCTCGAAAGAAAAAAGGCATGAAACAGAAAGAACTGCTTGCACAGTTGCAGGTCAGCGGTGTAGATATGAATGCATCGGGGCTGTCGAAACTGGAAGGGCAGATAAGATATGTAACAGACGTTGAACTTGTTGCACTGGCAGACATACTGGAAGTATCGGTAGATTATCTTCTCGGCAGGGAAACGAAAAAATGATGAAAAAAATTCTCTTTTATCTCAGGATAGAAGGGAATTTTTTTTTAAAATATATTATAATTTGTGTAATATATTGGGGGGAGGCTGTATCAATGAGAAAGTTGAAAAAAGTGTTTGCGGTGATGGTGCTGTTGGTGATATTGTGCGGAAGTTGGCAGGAATAACGGTATCGGCAGATTATAAAATTTAAAGTATATTGTCTTATCCGAATATACTATGCGGAAACGATCCTTTTTTTGCGGAACATACAAATTATTTTTTCAAAACGTTACAAAGAAGTCAATATACATTATCATTACGGAGCATTCGGAAAGGCAGTTACATTATCGTGCATTGTGGCGGTATTTGCATTGATATGGCTGTACGGGCGTAAAATCAGAAAGAATGAATTGCCAAAAGCATAAATTTGCATATTGCAGGGATTATGACGGGCAGAAAAGATATTTTTTGCATAAAAAGATAAGTAAAATTGCATTTTAAATGTAGGAAAGTAAAAAATGGCTTAATGTGTCTTGACAAAAAGCAGTTATGGCGGTAAAATTACATTTAGATAGCAAATTAGTAATTGCACATTGCACATTGCTAATTGCTAATTAAAAATAGGGGGCTTAAAAAGCTATGGCAACAAAAGCATATTATCCTATATCAGAAATAGGAAAAGGAAAAGTAGGATTTTCAAAGACACGTTCCATTATTGAGGGTGCATTCTATGGAAACAACGTAGTAGAAGTTGCATCACTTGCAGAGGCTTATAACCTTGCAAAAAATACACCCGGTGCAGTCGTAACAGATATGCCCATTTATAAGCCTGAAGAAGTAGGACTTCCCGAAGGGGCACAGGTACTTCTCTTCAATGACGGTGCAGTAACAGGCAGATATGCCGCTGCAAGACGCATTAAGGGTGAACCCGGTGTAGATGACACAAAACTTGATAAAGTAGTAATGGACGCTGTATATAAAACACGTTTCAAAAAGCTCTATCATGCAACAGCTTATATCGGACTTGATCCGGAATTCATGGTAAAAGCACATCTTCTCATTCCTGAGGGAGAAGAAATGCTTATGTACAACTGGCTGTTGAATTTCCAGTATATCAATGACACCTATGCAAAGATGTATAAAGAGTCCCAGCCCGTAGGCAACGGAAATGAACCTGATATATATATCTTCTCCGATCCNNCAGTGGACTCCCACACCGTCACCTGATGTAGATTACAGCTGTTTAAGTGATGATTTGACCTGCTGTTATTTTGATACAGACAATAACTGTGCCGCAATTCTCGGCATGAAGTATTTTGGTGAGCATAAAAAGGGTACTCTTACGATTGCATGGGCGATTGCAAACCGTAACGGCTATGCTTCCTGCCACGGCGGTCAGAAAGAATATACCCTTGCAGACGGCAGTAAATATGTTGCATCTGTATTCGGACTTTCAGGCTCAGGCAAATCTACTCTTACACACGCAAAGCATGACGGCAAATATCCTGCAATCACAGTTTTGCATGATGACGCTTTCATCATCAATACAGACACTTGTGCATCAGTTGCATTGGAGCCGTCCTATTTTGACAAGACAGCGGACTATCCGACAGGCTGTCCTGATAATAAATATCTTCTCAGCGTTCAGAACTGTTCCTGCACAAAAGATGAAGACGGCAAAATCCAGCTTGTAACGGAAGATATAAGAAATGGTAATGGTCGTGCCATCAAGTCAAAATTGTGGTCACCGAACAGAGTTGACAAGATTTCTTCACCTGTTAATTCTATCATCTGGATAATGAAAGACCCGACAATACCGCCTTGCGTAAAACTCAAAGGTGCAGCATTGGCATCTGTAATGGGTGCAACCCTCGCTACAAAGACTTCAACAGCAGAGCGTGTTGCAGCAGGCACAGACATGAATGCACTTCGTATCGTTCCTTATGCTAACCCGTTCAGAACTTATCCTCTTGTAAACGACTATGTAAAATTCAAGAAGCTTGTTGAAGAAAAAGACGTTGCTTGCTACATTGTAAATACAGGCGACTTCATGGGCAAGAAAGTCAAGAAAGAAGATACTCTCGGCGTACTCGAAGCAATCGTTGAAAACAAGGCAAACTTCGAGAAGTGGGGACCGTTTGAAGATATTGAAATATTGAAGTGGGAAGGCTTTGAGCCTGACATGAACGACGCTGACTATAAAGCAGCTTTAAAGAATGCGATGCAGAACCGTGTAAACGCTGTAAAAGGCTTTGCAGAGAAAAAGGGCGGTTATGATAAGTTGCCTGATGAGGCACTTGCAGCACTCCAGAAACTCGTTGACGAACTGAATTAAATGTGCAATTAGCAATGTGCAATGTGCAGTTGTGATTGCTGACATAAATAAAAAATTCGGCACACAGACTTATTAAAAAAAGTTTGTGTGCCTTTTGTTTTATGAGATAGGGTATTGAATTTTTTTAATATATGTTTATAATTAGAGGGGGGAGGAATTGGAATGAAATATTTAAAGCAGTTCTGTATTATTATAGCAATATCGTTTGTGGGAGAGGTGCTTAATAAATTAGTGCCTTTGCCGATACCCGCAAGCATTTACGG
>DBXL01000107.1:8582-11460 GCA_002309275.1 Ruminococcaceae bacterium UBA1213
TTATGGCAGTATCTTTTGTTGACGGTGGTTTCAACGGTGATAGTAATGATTGTATCGGGACTTGTAACACAGCTTGTCATAAAGTCGGGCGGAAAGAGAGAAAATAAAGATGAGTGAATTTTTTCAAAGTTCGGTATTTTTCGGAACGATACTTACATTTTTAGCGTATGGAGTGGGACTGTTTTTTAAGAAAAAATTGAAATTGGCTTTATTCAATCCCATACTCATAGCGATAGTCATTGTAATAGGAGTGCTTCTGGCATTCGGGGTAGATTATCCGACATATTCACAGGGGGCGAAATTCATAAGCAGTATGATTACACCTGCTACAATATGTTTAGCCGTACCGCTTTATGAAAGACTGAGTGTTTTGAAGAAGAACTATAAAGCGATAATTGCAGGCATACTGTCGGGAGTGGTGACGAGTTTATTGAATGTATGGGTGTTTGCATTGATGTTCGGCTTCACTCATGCGGAGTATGTGACATTTTTGCCGAAGTCGATTACAACAGCGATAGGTATGGGACTTTCGGAAGAGCTGGGCGGATATGGTGCAATAACGGCGGCGGTTATAATAATAACAGGCATACTCGGCAATATGATGGCAGAATTTGTATGTAAGGTATGCAGGATAACAGAACCCATTGCAAAGGGAATTGCAATAGGTACCTCATCTCATGCCATGGGAACGGCAAAGGCGATGGAAATGGGAGAAACAGAGGGTGCAGTCAGCAGTCTTTCCATAGTGGTTGCAGGCTTGCTTACAGTAATAGGTGCAGGAGCGTTTGCACAGTTCATGTAAATTCATTGACAAAAGACAGGGAAAATTTTATAATAGAGAGAGTGGAAGATAATGACAGTATCGCTTTGCATAATCGCAAGAAATGAAGAAAAAGTGATAAACGGACTTTTGGAACAAGTTAAAAATCAGACTTATCCAAAGGATAAAACGGAAATAGTATTAGTTGACAGCGGTTCAACTGACGGCACGAAAGGCATATTTGAAAAGTTTGCAGAAGAAAATAAAAGTGAATATACAGATGTAAAAATAGGCGACAATACGGGCGGAAATCAGGCGACAGGCTGGAATGAAGCCATAAAAACTGCAATGGGTGATGTGATAATCCGTGTAGATGCTCATGCAGAGATACCCGAAAATTTCATTGAAAAGAATGTGGAACTGATAGAGAGCGGAGAATATGTATGCGGAGGGGCAAGACCGAGTAAAATAGACGAGCCGACGGCATTTAAAGAAATGCTGTTTTTGGCAGAGAGTTCGATGTTCGGCAGTTCGATAGCAGGTTACAGGCGTAAAAGTGAGGGGAAAAAATATGTCAATTCACTTTTTCACGGAGCGTACAGGAGAGAAGTTTTTGCAAAGGTCGGTGGATTTAATAAAGACTTGGGCAGAACGGAAGATAATGAAATGCATTACAGGATAAGAAAGGCAGGGTATAAAATCTGTCAAAGTGATGAAATCATTTCGTATCAGCATATCAGAAATACGCTTGGCGGAATGATAAAACAGAAATTCGGCAATGGGAAATGGGTAGGCATGACACTGGGAGTATGTTATCAGTGCCTGTCATCATTTCACTTTGTACCGTTTTTGTTTGTGCTTACGCTGATATGCAGTGGTGCAGTAGCTGTTGCAGGGGGGGCTTTTGATTTTCCGATGATGAAATTACCGTTTATAGCGGTGATTTCAGCGTATGCCCTTGCAGACTTGCTGATGACTGTACTTGCCGTTATTACCGCAAAGAAAAAGCATATCATACAGATATTATTGCCGATAGTATTTTTGATACTGCATATATCTTACGGAGTGGGAACGTTTGTGGGATTGGTGATAATGCCATTCTGGAAAATGACGCTTGGAAAGTCTGCAAAGAATGAAATAGAAGAAGTCAAGAGATGTGTCATTGAGAACACGAAATTCAAGGGGGATAAAGATGGAACAGCAGATAATGATAACAGGTGATGACGAAAAAGGCATTTTTGCGAAAATATGGGACTGCATGGCACAGATACCGAGGGAGCACAGGGGATTTGGGAAACAGATATTCATGCTGGCAAAAAATGACCTGATAAAGACATATAAAGGAGCGATTATAGGACCGTTCTGGGCGATAATGAAACCGCTGTTTCAGTTGTTCGTGTATTGGTTTGCGTTCACGATAGGCATGAATGGAGGACCGAGAGGACCTATATATGATAAGATACCGTTTTTTGTATTCGTGATGGCAGGATTTTTACCATGGTGTTTTATGAGTGACTGTGTGTCGAGAGGCTCCAAGTGTATCAGGGATAACAGGCAGTTTGTGAATAAAATATCGTTTCCTGTATCGGCGATAACCACTTATACAACTTTATCCAAGTTTTATATTCATATATTTTTGTTTGCAGCGGCGTATGTATATATGGTGATAGCGGGGGGATTTTCATCGGGAGATGGCTGGACATTTGCACCGAATGTCTATCACTTACAGATAATAGCCTATGCAGGCATGATGTTTATATTTTATTGGGCATTAACGTGGTCACTTGCTCCGATGAGTGCTTTCAGCAAGGATTTTGAAAGCTTTATAGCAACCATTATGTCAGGGTTGTTCTGGGTATCGGGCGTATGCTTTGACTCCTACCATATCAATAATACTATTATAAAAAGAATGCTTCTTTTCAATCCCATGACATATTTTTGCAACGGTTACAGAAAAGCCTTGATTTATAATCAATGGTTTTTTGAGGGATACTATCACCCCGACTATGAAAACCTGATATTTGCAATAGAATTTGCATTGGTGCTGATATTAGGCATTATCAATTACAACAGATTGAGAAAAAGACTGCCTGATGTTCTGTAATGAGAGTGGAGAGT